>NZ_JBIEKI010000013.1:0-93123 GCF_043497085.1 Halobacillus sp. B23F22_5
TGTATTAGGCACGCCGCCAGCGTTCGTCCTGAGCCAGGATCAAACTCTCCATAAAAGTAAAGTTTGACTTGCTCATGTTTGCACTGCTAAAGTGCGTTGTTTTATTTCCTCATATAATGAAGAAATTGAATTGACGTACTGGTTGGTTCGTTCAGTTTTCAAAGATCAAATCATGGTGGGCCTGAGTGGACTTGAACCACCGACCTCACGCTTATCAGGCGTGCGCTCTGACCAACTGAGCTACAGGCCCCAATTAATACAATAAGATTAATGGAGTGCTTACAGCACACGATTGATTTTTACAGTGAAACAAATCCATCGTAGTGAAAAAATTGGATTAATGGAGCGGGTGATGGGAATCGAACCCACATCATCAGCTTGGAAGGCTGAGGTTTTACCACTAAACTACACCCGCATTATATATAATTGAAAATGTTACATCGATGGTCGGGAAGACAGGATTCGAACCTGCGACCCCTTGGTCCCAAACCAAGTGCTCTACCAAGCTGAGCTACTTCCCGTAGAATGGCGCGCCCGAGAGGAGTCGAACCCCTAACCTTCTGATCCGTAGTCAGACGCTCTATCCAATTGAGCTACGGGCGCTTAATAAAGCGACATCTTCTAATATAACATTTATTCAAGTTTAAGTCAATACTTTTTTTGGTGCGGCCGAGAGGACTTGAACCTCCACGGGGTGAACCCCCACTAGGCCCTCAACCTAGCGCGTCTGCCGATTCCGCCACGACCGCAAGTTTAAAACGAACCGGAAACAAACTAAAACGCTGTGCATGACAGCAAAAATAAATGGTGCGGGTGGAGGGAGTCGAACCCCCACGCCGTAAGGCACTAGATCCTAAGTCTAGCGTGTCTGCCAGTTCCACCACACCCGCATGAAATGGTGAGCCATGAAGGATTCGAACCTTCGACCCTCTGATTAAAAGTCAGATGCTCTACCAACTGAGCTAATGGCTCATTAATTAAATAAGTATTACAATCAAGCTGAGCGTTATGCTCGTCGTGTTGCTAGCTAATTCAGGTGATGCCTCACTCCTCGCAAAGCCTACAATGATGTAGTTCAAGGAAGTTTACGGCTTCTCTACCAACTGAGCTAATGGCTCATTATTAATTGTCTTAAAAAAGCGACATTAACTATTATATGAACTTCACAAAATAAAGTCAATGGTAAATTTTGAAATAAAAAATGGCTGGGCCAGCTGGATTCGAACCAGCGCATGACGGAATCAAAATCCGCTGCCTTACCGCTTGGCTATGGCCCAAACACAAAATGGCGGTCCGGACGGGACTCGAACCCGCGACCTCCTGCGTGACAGGCAGGCATTCTAACCAACTGAACTACCGGACCTATGTAATTTAAGATAATAAGGAAGTGACCCGTACGGGATTCGAACCCGTGTTACCGCCGTGAAAGGGCGGTGTCTTAACCACTTGACCAACGGGCCATTTTAACAAAATAAAATGGCGGAGAAGGAGGGATTTGAACCCTCGCGCCGCTTACGCGACCTACACCCTTAGCAGGGGCGCCTCTTCAGCCACTTGAGTACTTCTCCACTGGCTCCACCGGTAGGATTCGAACCTACGACCAATCGGTTAACAGCCGATTGCTCTACCACTGAGCTACGGTGGAATAATGTTATTAAGTTAACCATTTAGCTATAACCTTAATAATGTGCTCGTCATTCACTGCTTATGCATGTCTTTCTTAATGAAAGAGTGTTGGTGAACTCCTCGCAAAGCTTACTTCGAAGATCATTCGATGAGGTTGGCTTCGCTATGGTAAAACGAAACAACAGCGACGTTAAATATATTATAATATTTAACCAGGCTTGTCAAACACTTTTTCGAAATGAATGATGTGTTTTTTTGCTCGTTTTTTTAAGGCTTATTTAATTTAACACGGGCGATAGATTTCGTCAATATTTCTTGTCATGTTTTTTTAATTTTCCACGACATTTTCCACAACGGTACCGCTTCGTGTCGACTCTTCTCACTCTTGCATAGGATTGACCGCATTTTTCACAATAATAATGATGTTTTCTTTTAGGCCTTTGGGAAGGAAGTTGTGAGCAGAAACGCGGCGATCCGGTACGTTTCAGCAACTGGCGGAACTCAGGGTCCCGGTGCTTGTATCCTTTTCCTTCAATATGCAGATGATAATGGCATAGCTCGTGCTTGATGATTCCTATGAACTCTTCTTCCCCTATTTCCTGTAAGAATTTAGGGTTCAATTCAATCGTCCGTTTGGCAGGAATATATCTTCCTCCTGTAGTCCGGAGCCTGGTATTGAAACATACATGATCAAGAAACGGTTTGTTAAAGTATTTCTCTGATATTTGATGGGTCAATTCTTCCAATTGAGCCTGGTCTAATTCCACCATATAGTCACACCACCTATACTACTTGCATATCTTATCATAGCAACTTTTATTTTTTCATCAAGGAGGTTTGCAAACCAAATGCCTGGCTGGTTAAAAAAACAGATGGCAAATGCTTTTTATCATAAAGATAAGTATCAAATAAAAATGCTCAATCAATGTTGGTTCTTTTACAAAAAAGAATATAAATAAAAGATACCAGAAACGGATACATCCTGGTATCTTTTACGTTTAACTTTGTTAAAGAAAAACACGAAGGCTTCACCATAAGGACTTGGCGACAAGCCAGGTTTTTCTATATTATTTATTTACCATTGTTAATGCAATCCTCTGCTTATCTACATCTACTTTTTCCACCCAGACGGTTACTACGTCCCCAACCGCTACCACGTCCATCGGGTGTTTGACAAACTTATTGGATAGCTTGGATATATGGACAAGTCCATCTTGTTTGACCCCGATATCAACGAAAGCACCAAAATCCACTACGTTACGAACTGTTCCCTCTAATTCCATTCCTTCTTCCAAATCCTCCATGGCGAGTACATTCTTTTTCAGCAATGGCTTAGGTAAATCATCTCGAGGGTCCCGGCCAGGCTGAGCCAATGCTTTGATGATATCCTGCAATGTAGGCAGACCGATATGGAGCTTTTCTGCTGTCTCCTCCGTTTCCATCCCTTTCAAAGCATCGGCAAGCTGCTTCGTACCTAAATCCTTCTCACTGCTTCCGACCATTTGTAATAAATCCCGGGCTGCCTGATAACTTTCCGGGTGGATCGGGGTACGATCCAGAGGTTCATCGCCATCCAGCACTCGCAAGAAACCGATACCTTGTTCATAGGTTTTGGCTCCAAGCCTTGGAATTTTCTTCAGTTGTTTTCTATTGGTAAACTTGCCAAGCTCTTCCCGCTGTTTAACCACATTGTTTGCTACTGTCTTGCTTAAACCTGAAACATATTGAAGCAAGGAGCTTGAAGCTGTATTGACATTCACACCTACCTGGTTTACTGCTGTTTCTACGACAAAGGTCAATGATCCTTTCAGTTTTTTCTGTGTGACATCGTGCTGGTATTGGCCAACACCAATCGATTGTGGATCAATTTTAACCAGCTCCGCCAATGGGTCTTGTACCCGACGGGCGATAGAAATCGCACTTCGTTCTTCCACCTGCAGTTCCGGAAACTCTTCCCGAGCCAATGGGGAAGCTGAATAGACACTTGCTCCCGCTTCGTTGACAATCATATAAGCAATGTCGAGATTATGCTTTTGGATCATGTCGGCAATGAACTGTTCTGTTTCTCTGGAAGCTGTTCCATTTCCAATAGCTATCAATTCAATAGGATGCTTTTCTAAAAATGAGAGCAATATTTTTTCTGCACCTTTTGTGTCATTCCTTGGTGGGGTAGGGTACATGACAGAAACTCCATGGACCTTCCCGGTTTCGTCAATGACCCCCAGCTTACACCCCGTACGATAGGCTGGGTCTACACCCAGAACTGTTTTACCCTTTAATGGCGGCTGCAGCAGCAGGCTGCGCAAATTTTGGGAAAAGACTTCAATCGCTTGTTCTTCTGCTTTTTCAGAAAGGCTGTTGCGGATCTCCCTTTCCACCGAAGGCTCAATCAGGCGTTTATACCCGTCCTGAATAGCAGAAGCTAAAAAATCACGTAAATCATGTGCTGTAGAATTACGAATGACTTTACGTTCCAGATAAGTGATGATGCTTTCTTCGGGAGGATTTATAGAAACTTTAATAATCCCTTCTTTTTCTCCCCGGTTCAAAGCCAGCACACGGTGGGAAACGATCGCACGTACCGGTTCCTGGTAATCATAATACATTTCGAAAACGCCTTTTTCATCAGCTTCTGCATCCTTGGCTGCGGACTTGATCGTACCTGACTGAAAGGTTTTTTGCCGGATATTCTCCCGGTATTCAGGATCATCAGCAATCCACTCTGCAATGATGTCATTGACTCCAGCCAGGACATCTTCTGCCGTATGTAGCTCGTTTTCTTCGGAGATATACGCCGAAGCTTCTCCGGCAAGGTCCATTGTTTTTTGGGTCCATACTTGTTCCGCTAACGGTTCCAACCCTTTTTCTTTAGCAACAGTAGCACGAGTACGGCGTTTTTGTTTATAGGGACGGTATAAGTCCTCTACCTTTTGAAGCTGTGATGCTTGTTCTATATCTTTGCGCAGTTCGTCTGTGAGTTTCCCTTGTTCTTCGATCAGACGAATTACTTCCTCTTTTCGCTGGTTCAAATTCTGAACATAGTTCCACTTATCTTCAATGGCTTTAATTTGAACTTCGTCCAGCCCGCCAGTCATTTCTTTTCGGTATCTGGCTATGAATGGTACGGTGTTTCCTTCAGCAAGCATATCAATTACTTGCTGTACAGCTTTTTCAGCAACATTTGCTTCTTTGGCCACCCATGCTGCCGGTGACGTTTTTACACTTTGTTCACTCAACGCGCAACCTCCTCAAACAATACATATCTTCTCCATTCTAACAAACTTCAACGATAAATTTCTGCCCTGACTAAAAAGGACCCTATCCCTGGCAAAGTGAGATAAGGCCCTTTTAATCATATTTCATGGCAATTAGCGTCGTATCATCATCACGGACATCACCATTTTCAATTTCATACTGTTTCACAATTCGATCAACATCGAAATCATGAAATAATTTGGATGAAAGCTGGCGTTCATTCACACCATCGGAGAACATAATGAACACTAAACCGCGTTCCAGTTTCCCGTAGACGACACGCAATTTTTTCGGATAACCAGTGAGATAACCGGCTAACGGTATGTTGCGCTTCTTTCGGCCTTCACTTGTCACCGTCATGATTCCAATATTACCAATAGAGGAATAGGAATAGGTCTCAGTAGGAAAATCAATCTTCAATATGCCCAGGACTACCCCACGTTTGCTCATTAGCGCCTCGTTGCATTTTTTGATTAAGGCTTCGATAGACAGGTCTGGATAGTCTTCAATGACATCCATGACAGCTTGGGAAGATTCTTTGGCTAGTTCCCCACTGCCAAGACCGTCTGCTATCGCGCAAACAAATGATTTATCCGTTTCTTTATAGTAATAACTGTCCCCGCAATAATAATTTCCCTTTTTAGGCTTTTGATACGTTGCAATTTTCACATGACGTACTTCATTACTCAATAGAAAGCCTCCGAAGATTCGGATTGCAGGGCTTCACGGAGTTTCCTTAGCGCTCGGCGCTGTAGCCTGGATACATGCATCTGGGAAATTCCCAATTGCTCACCAGTATCCTTCTGGCTCATATTTTCAAAATAGGTACACTGAAGAATTTCTTGTTCGCGTTCTGATAAGATAGGAAGCACTTTCTCTAAAAGCATCTGCTGATCAATTTGATCATAGCCGGACTCCTGATTGCCGATTAAATCTAAAATCGTCACGGTGCTGCCATCCGAATCTGCTTCGATTTTCCGATCAACAGACAAGGCTTTGTAGCTTTTGCCCATTTCCATCGTTTCCAACACGTCTTCTTCAGATACCTCTAAATATTCAGCGATCTCTAATACAGAAGGTGAACGCTGTAATTGAGTGGTTAATTCTTCCGCTGCTTTTTTAATTTTCGGTCCTAATTCTTTAATTCGTCTCGGTACATGCACACTCCAGGTTTTATCACGGATAAAACGCTTGATTTCACCTATAATCGTTGGAATGGCGAAGGATTCAAATGATTTTCCGAAAGACGGATCATACCTGCGAATAGCTGCCAACAGACCTAACATCCCAACTTGAGCAAGGTCTTCATGAATCGAGCTGTTTTTTGAATATTTTCTAGCTATAGATTCAACCAGGTCCTTATATGCTAATACCACTTTTTCTTGGACTTCTTCATCTCTAGGGTTTTCCTGGAGATAAGCAATCCATTGGTATACTTCATCTTCTCCTTTATTGTGTTGTTGAGATCTGGTCGCCATCTTGACCCACCTCATTTTCAGATAGATACTTTGTCATAAGTACTATGACTCCATATCTGCTGCTGATTTCCACCTTATCCATCAAGGCGTCAATCAAAAACAACCCGAAGCCTCCTTCACGCAGGTCTTCGATAGCATCATTTTGTTGGTAAGGACCGATATCTTCTTTAACATTGGAGAGATCAAAGCTTCCACCATGGTCTGCTACCATGATTTCCAGGCGATCACTGTATACGCCGAATCCGATGGTGATTTCCCCTTCATCTGTTTCCTTATAGGCATGTTTAACAGCATTGGTAATCGCTTCTGAAATGGCGACTTTCAAATCTTCAATATCTTCATAAGAAAAACCCATACGATTGGCTATACCTGAAGTGCTCAACCTCACCACACCTACATACTCAGGCTTAGCAGGCACCTTCACTTCAACAAAATCAAATGGTTCCATAGTTAAATTCCACCTTGTACTGTAGAGTCGATGTTCATGATCTCGGTAAGCCCGGTGATTTTGAACAGACGGTGCACACGCTCTTGCATATGAACCAGCTTCAATTCGGAATCATGTTCTTTGGTTGACTTCAAAGCACTGATGAAAACACCAAGGCCGGTACTATCCATATAGTTGACATTATTCAGGTCAACTTCCACTGTTTTACCTTCTTCTTTTGTCAGTGGTAATAGTTCTTCTTTCAGTTTCGGAGCGGTAAACGCATCGATTTCTCCTGAAAGGCTTACCACTGATTTATGTTCTTTATTCGTTACATCTATCGTTAAGTTCAATTAACTCATCCTCCTAATTTAGAAAATGGTGCATCAGATGACATTTACCCACAATAAAGGTGTGTTAAACATCTCTTCTAAGTACCACGAGGGTAAAATCGTCCCTTAACTGAAAATCCTGTAACTTTTCAAAATGCTTGTACACTTGTTCCACCATTTCCTGAGCTGGTAAATGCATATATTCCTTAATGATTTCAAGCACTTCTTCCGGCTCTATGAATCGGTCGCCCTGTCGGCATTCCGTTACGCCATCGGTCAACATGATGATCATATCACCAGGATCAACCTGCTTTTCATTTTGAGGATATTCTGCATCTTTGGTAACCCCGAGCACAAGTCCCGGAGCATCCATTTCGGAGAACTCCCCTTGTTCATGGTGGTAATAATACCCTGGCTCATGTCCAGCAGATGAATAATAGAACTTATGATCTTTCGGATCATACAACCCATAGAACATAGTAATGAACATGCTGGAATCGACATTACGTTCCACCACTCGGTTTAAGCTTTCTAAAATAACACTGGGTTCCATACGCTTATGGGGAAAACTGTCCATGGAATATTTGATCATAGACATACATAGCGCTGCTGGAACCCCTTTACCAATTACGTCTGCGATACCGATTCCCAAGGAACCTTCCTGGTCCTGGACAAAATGATGATAATCTCCATTCATCTGTTTAGCAGGTACGCTGATAGCTCCAATATCTATTCCATCGAAATCGGGTTTGTTTGTAGAAAGCAATGTCTTCTGCATATTAGCAGCTACCGATAATTCGGATTTCAACTCAAGCTGCTTTTCTCTTAAAGCTTGATGTTCTTGATATGCCAGCCCATAAGAAATCATAGTTTCAAGAAGGAAATTCATTGAAGCCTGGATATCAGCAGGCATTTCAGGGTATATTTCCTGTAACGACTGTACATGTATATTAATGATTTCTTCTGGCGAAATATTGTGCTGCATCGAGTGTTTACTAAATTGTTCAGCTTGATATAAGGCTTGTTCATCTTTAGTTCTAATATATTCTTTCAATAGTTCTTTATAATTTTCAAGGTCAAGCTTCAAGGTGCTCATCGTTTAAACCTCCTTTAACGGAGCCATTTTACAACTTTAATTTCTGTGCCTCTCCCTTGCTCTGAGACAATATCAAATTCATCCATCAACCTTTTGACGCCAGGAAGCCCTGCTCCGAGTCCCCCAGAGGTAGAAAAACCATCTTCCATTACCTGGCTCAATTCTTCGATGCCAGGCCCCTCATCTACTGCGATGATACTTAACCCTTTATGGTTCATATCATCAATGGCCTCAAAACAAACCTTTCCACTTCCTGCATATAAATATATATTTCTTGCTAATTCTGAAATGGCAGTCGCGATACGCGCTTGGTCGACCGTACCGAAGCCGATCTTTTTAGCGATGTCCCGTCCCAATTGACGAGCTCCAACTATATCCCATTCCTTTTTAATATTGACACAGGATTGGAAGTCCATTCGCTTATTCCTCCAATTCCTGACGAAGTTTGATCAACCCTTGTTCTAAGTCTAATGCCGTCGGTACATCCTGCATGTGAATTCCAAGGTCGATCAACGTCATCGCAACAGCTGGCTGAATGCCAGTCAATACAACTTTGGCGCCCATCAGATCTGACATGGTAACTACATCACCCAGTACTTTCGCGATGAATGAGTCGATGATATCTACCGAAGTCAAATCGATAACAACACCAGTAGCCCCACTGGAGTGGATTTTATTTAATAAATCTTCTTGAAATTGAATGGCTGTCTGGTCATCCAAATCAATCTGAATAGAGATCAGCAAGTAATTATGAAGCTTTAAAATAGGAATTCTCACAGCCTTCACTCCCCATCTAATGAATCGATTAGTTTTTCAATGCTTTCGTCCTTTTCCTCTGTGGCAACTATCTTACGATTGGTAAGTTCAAGCGCGGATTGGAACCCTTTACGCAACGAACTTTTTGTAGGGAACTTCGTCAAATCAATCCCCAGGTTTACAATTGTCTGGGCAATTTCAGGACGGATACCTACTAAAATACAAGTAGATCCAATCAGCCTTACCGCTTCGGCTGCCTGGATGATATGGTGGGCAACCATAGTGTCTACCACCGGCACCCCTGTAATATCAATCAGCACGACATCTGCATGGTGTTTGATGACTCCATCCAACAAGTTCTCCATGATCAGCTTCGCGCGTTCAGTATCAATCGTACCGATCAATGGCATAACCGTAATATTTTCCATAACAGGAATCAACGGGGCGGATAACTCTTGCAGAGCCACACGTTGCAAGGAAACAATATGTTCCCAGCTGCCGGAGTATTCGTTGACCAGTCTGTTGATGATTGGCCCTACCCAGGCATCCACCTTTTGCATCACTCTGGATAAGTATTCCGAGTCAACTTTGTCTGATTGGCTAAGTATAAAATCAATCGTCACTCTGCGAAACACTTGCATTCCGTCTGTCAGATAACTCAATGGCCAGCCCAAGTTGATCAGCCGTTCTGAAAAATCATCCAACTCAGAGCTCAGCCCCTGGTTTTCAATGCTGGAAAAAATGACGTTCACAAACTCTCTGTTTGTACTTTCGAATAATTCGTCAGAAATAGTGGAAGTGTATTCCTTATTTTTATTACTTTGAACCTCTTCCAGCCACATCTTGACAATATCATTACTATTTTCAAGCACAAGGCTCTTTAATTTGGCATCCATGTTAAACCCCCGCATAATTCACCATTAAATTTTAGTTTATTAAACATTTTCCCATGAATCGTACCCTTAAGCAAATAAAAACATCTTTTTACCCTTTATTGCCATTTATGCAACTTGGTTCGACAGAACTCTACACAACTTATTATGTATCTCTATACTACTATAAACTCATTTGAAATAGAGTTTATTTATAAATAAATGAAAAAGGGAGTTAATGATATACGAAAAAAACCGCCCGTTTACGGAGCGGTTTCATCAAAACGCTATCAAACCAAGACTGATCTGTAACGCCTCATCGACACGTTTCATCATCTTTTCGTCTAATTGCGTTATTTTATCTGTCAGCCTCTGTTTATCAATTGTCCGTATTTGTTCCAGTAATATTACTGAATCTCTTTCAAAACCATATTTTTCAGCATTAATTTCGACATGTGTCGGGAGTTTGGCTTTTTGTATTTGCGCTGTGATGGCAGCCACGATGACTGTAGGACTAAAACGATTGCCGATATCGTTCTGGAGAATGAGCACAGGGCGAACGCCGCCTTGTTCTGACCCCACCACAGGGGATAAATCAGCGAAATATACGTCGCCGCGTTTGACTATCAAATCTTCACACCCCGCTCACTAGGCGTTCTAGGGTGTTCTCCGCCTCCTCTTCAGCCTGAAAAGCTTCCGAAGCTATATTAAGATTGATTTTTGCCATCTCCACGTAGCCGTTTCGCATGGATTCTCTGATATGGCGCTTTTTCTTCTCCCGCAAATACATTTTCGTTGCTTGATACATGAAATCGCTCCAATCCCCGTTCTCGAGTTGAACTACCCCATCTACTTCATTCAACATGCTTTGGGGAAGTTTGATTGTGATTTCCTGCAGATTGTCGGACAAGACCATCCACCTCCACCATCCGCTTTTGTAAAAAACCAGTCTATAATTCCATTTTCATATTACCACTCTATTGGTAGCATTGCAAAGGGCTTCCGGCATTTTTTCCTGAAAATGTGTTTTCCTTAGTATGATCCAGGGTATAGGAATATATTGCCACAATGCATCGATTTAACTCGTCACTGCGTTTTTTACCTCAATGAGCTCCCCGCTGTCATAATAAATTCTTGGAACACGGGAACTGATGATGCATGGAACCTCATAATTGATGGTGTGCAAATAAGCCGCTACTTCATCCATGGAAATTTCTTCATTTCCCTGTCTGCCAATCAACGTAACCTTCTCACCAGTCTCGTAAGGTTGATCAAGTTTGACCATAAACTGATCCATGCAAATTCTTCCTACAATCGGCATACGCTTGCCGGCAATCAGTACATCCATCCCTTGCAACTGTCTGATCCACCCATCTGCATAACCCAGTGGAATGGTGCCAATCCATTCATCTTCTTTCGCGCAATAGGTGGCTCCATAACTGATGCAGTCCCCTTTTTTCACCTGCTTGACATGAACTAGTCTGCTGTGGAGGGAAAAGGCAGGTTGAAGCTCAATCGGCCGTTCAGCTTTTACCACTGGAGATGGATATAGGCCATATAAACTGATTCCAAATCGGAGCATATCTTCCTGCTGTCCGGGAAAGCGTAAACTTGTTGCACTATTACTGGAATGGAAGACAATCGGTTTCGGCCAAACCTTTTCTATATATGTCCTCATATCCTTATATAAACGCTGCTGACGCTCAAAATAAACAAAATCTTCCTCATCTGCCGTAGCAAAGTGGGTAAATACCCCTTCCAGTAATAAACGATCATCATCAAGCTCCGCTAACAGGCTTTCCAATTCATCCAGGGTACGTATTCCTACCCTTCCCATCCCTGTATCCCATTTCATGTGCAATTTCAGGGGGCTAGGCAATTCCAGCCTTTTCACTTCCTGTATCCATTCCTTTTGAAAAAAGGTTACTGCAATATCATGCGCAGCAGCAATGGGGGCATCCTGGCTTCTGATCCATCCCATTACCAGAATCGGAGCAGTGATGCCATGTTCCCTGAGCCGCAACGCTTCATCAAGCAGGGAGACTGCGAGGGCGTCGGCTCCAGCATCTAGAGCCGCCCCGGCAACTTGAACATCGCCATGCCCATATGCGTTTGCTTTAACGACGGCAAATATCTTTTTTTCGTTCGGAATATGCTTTCTTAATTGTTGGATATTATGCGAAATCGCGTCCAGGCGGATTTCCACCCAGGAATCACGATAAAAAGTTTCGATTGCCAAGGCTGTGTTCTCCTCTCAAATTCCTTTCATCTATTATTGAATGATGACACCGCCCTGTCAAACCAATCGTACTATTGCACCTAACCCGTCCCTTGACTATCCGTCAAAAAATAAAAGCAGACCCACTGAGCCTGCCCAACAAAGATTATTTTTCTGCCTGCTCATAGACAGAACTTGCCACTGCAATCATTTCTTCTTTCGTCAATGATTCACTGGCCAAGCGGAAGTTCATTCCTTTATAATTCCATTCCAGCATATTTTCACTTTGTGCTCCGACGGTAAAACCTAAATTGACAGGTTCCCCCTGAACAGGAACGACATCTGAAGTGCTCACTGTCTGAACTTCTGCTTGTTCTTCAATCAGTGTGAAATTCCTCTCTCCTTCAAAAGTCATGATGACACGTTTTCCATTCTCAAGATCCACTTCTTGTTTTTCAGTCATCTCCGCCCCTAGCTGTTCGGATGGATACCGTACAGTGAACGTTTGATCTTCTTCCATATTCATCACTGGCACTTCACTTTGGACAGCAGCCATGTTCTTTTGCACTTCGAAATCTTCTTCCTTGAATGATGGGTCTTTCGTGAAATTAGAGAATTGGACTTCTACCAATGCTTGCATATCCTGATCATAGACTTTTACAAGCACAGGCTGATAGGATTTCTTCTCAAAATAGATTTCCTGGTAAGGAAGTGATTTGCTATTTTGATAGTTTGTTTTCGTCTTGAACATGTAATAGTCATCCATAACCGTAAAGGTAGACTCCGGATCCTTCATGATGTCCTGGACTAAAGATTCATATAAATAAGGCTGACTGCTGTTTTGCGGCCAATCACTTTGGAATTTAAAACTTTTATTCAATGCTGGAGTCAATACGTAAACGCCGTCTTTATTCTTCAATATGACCTGACTGCCTTCTTCATCCTGATCGTGCTGAAGCTTTACGCGGTAGAAGTCTTTTTTCTTGTGCCATACTTCTATATGATATTTTTGTTCTTCTTTCCCCGTATTCATGGTCATGGTGGCGTTTGTTTTGTAGCCGCTCATCTTCTCGATTTGCTCTTCCAGATTCTGGACCACATCTTCTTTTGATTTTTCTCCACATGCAGTGAGCAGGATGAAGAACAGTGAAGCGAATATGATCAATGCACTACGTTTCTTCATGAATTCAACTCCTTTGTCTCATTTCGAGGACAAAGGGAACGCGCTCACCCGATTAAAATGAAAATGTACGAAAAGATTGGGATAGACCCTCAATAAGGTCAGTTGCTAACAAGTCTGATTGGGAATACTTTTCCCCTGTAAGCAGTTCTGCCGTTTTCCCATGTAGAAAACATCCATTGCATAACGCTTCGGAAATGGACTCCGATTGCATAACCAGCGCAAGCAGAATACCGGACAAGACATCGCCGCTGCCACCCTTAGCCAATCCTGCATTTCCGGATGTTTCTACCACCTGGGTGCCATCAGGTGCCGTAATAATGGTTGCCGGCCCTTTTAAAACTAAATAAACCCCATGGTTGCAAGCAAATCGCCGTCCCCTTTCAAAGGGCCTTGCCAGCAATTCAGGTACTGTAACACCTAACAGACCAGCCATCTCACCAGGATGTGGAGTAAGGATCGTAGGTCGAGTTCGATTCTTCAAGACCTCCAAAATCTCTTTCAGATGATGGAGACCGTCCGCGTCAATCAGTACGGGAACATCGGCTTCTTCCAACACTTGCCTTACGACCTCCTGTGAAGCGTCTGACCTGCCCATCCCCATTCCAAGGGCGACCGCATCATAGCTGGAGAAATCCACATCCAGCCTTCCCGCCAACATACCATTGACTTCTGCAGCATCAACAGCAGTAGCTTCTGGTATATAAGAAGAAACCGTTGGCCAGGCGCTCCCGGGAGACGCCACCGTTGCCAGTCCAGCTCCAGACCGAAGCGCGGCCCGCGCAGAAAGAGCTATCGAACCTGGCATCAGGTAGGAACCTCCAATTAACAGTCCTTTGCCATGTGTTCCTTTATGGGAAAAAGGATTCCGCTTTGGAAGGGATGCTATTGCTTTATGGCTTTCCCATAATGATTGAGAAAGCTTATTCAGTTTCAGAGGCGGCAGGCCGATCTCTACAACCTCCCAATCTCCATAAAATGGAGCGGTATGCTGCAAAAACACACTCATCTTTGGGGCAGCAATGATGCAAGTATAGTCCGCTTGTAAGCCGTCAAAGTCAGTGACGCCTTCGTCAGCTGGTACTCCTGTCGGAATATCAACGGCTATTTTATAAGCTTGCGTTTGATTGACGTAGGCCACAACTTGATCGAATGGAGACTTCAATTTACCTTCGACTCCAATCCCAAGCATGGCATCAATCACCACATCTGCCTGATCCAGCTCACGGAACAATTGATTCACTTCTGTGAAGTGGTCAAGTTCATAACCCGCACCCAGATACAATTGCTTATGAGCCAGAGCATCCCCTTTGATTTTGTCATCAGGGACAAGCTGCCAGGCTTTAACTGTATACCCTTTGTTCAATAATGTACGGGCGATGACGAAACCGTCGCCTCCATTGTTGCCTCCACCAATCAGCACGATAATGTACTGGTCGCTTCGAACGTGCTTTTCTACTTGTCCAGCTACTGCCCGACCGGCGTTTTCCATCAAAAGCTTTCCGTCCATTCCGGCTTCTTCTATTGATTTTCGATCCCAATCGTACATTTCTTTTGCGGTGACAATATACACTATCGTTCCCTCCTACCCGCATTAAACTATATGAGACAACCTATTCATTTATGCAGAACGCTTCTACTCTTCTAAAACAACCTGAGCTATGGCATGAGCACGGCTATGAGAAATAGAAACCCAGATATTCAAGTGCTCGTAACCACTTACACTCATTTTAGGAGCCCCTTGTTCTGTGCGGAAAATTTCAATATCTTGAAAGCTCACTTTTCCAATCCCCGTTCCTAAAGCTTTTCCAACAGCTTCTTTAGCAGCGAAACGTCCGGCTATGAATTCTACCTGCCGCGCTTCATTTTTATATGAGGCTAACTGCAATTGCTCCTTTTCAGTCAATATCCTTTGTACAAACCGGTCATTACGCATTATAATTTCATTAATTCGTTTCAATTCTATCAGGTCGATTCCGATTCCTTTAATCATTGTACTCTTCCTTTTTCCCTTGATGTCTTCAGTATAACCGAAATAGTAAAAGGGAAAAAATATAACCCCGTCCAGGCTTGCATAGTCTATAATAATGTCACAAACAAAAAAAGGGGATGGAACATGTTTCTTCGTACCGAAAGCTTTAAAGAATTTTTGCGTTTTTATCCGATCGTCTCCACCCTGGTGGCCATCCACCTTATTTTATGGATGCTGATCGACCTGTTTCAATTCGGCTTTGCCCGGGATTGGCTTCATGCAGGTATAGGACTTAATATCGCTATATCTTCAGGAGAATACTGGAGATTGGTGACTCCCATCTTTTTACACAACGGTCTTGGGCATGCGTTTTTCAATTCCTTTTCCCTGGTGTTGTTCGGTCCGGCACTTGAACAAATGCTCGGCAAAACCAAGTTCATCGTCACCTACTTGTTTGCAGGGATCATCGGTAATGCTGCTACATACTTGTTCAACCCCGATTCGTATATCCCTCACCTCGGAGCTTCAGGCGCGATTTTCGGCATCTTCGGTGTCTACTTATTCATGGTAGCCTACCGGAAAAACTTGATCGACCAGGCTAATTCTCAGATTGTCATGGTCATTTTCATCATTGGCCTTGTCATGACATTCGTACGCCCGAACATTAATATTCTCGGTCATATCGGCGGTCTGGCCGGCGGCTTTTTTCTCGCACCATTCGTGTTGAAAAATGCCCGTCCTTTTTCTATCTGGAGGAACAGCAGCACCACGAATAAGGGAGATATTTCATTCAACCCGAACCGCTGGAAAAAGAGCCGCTTTCCATGGAAGAAAATCCTTACCTATTTATTATGGGGCGGCGTCATTATCCTGGTGATATTCGGACTGATCGGTAGAATGACATAAGAAAAGCGCAAGCGCCCTGAAAGACACGACACGCATAAGCAAAACGGCTGGAGGAAGGCGTCCTTTCCTTCCGCAAGACGGGGTGCTTATGTCGCGAGTGTCTGGGCGCTGTAGCTAGCCAATTCTTCGCAGCCCATATTTTATACTTTCTTACCTCATAAAATAGGCAGCCTGTTATGGCTGCCTTTTGTTTGACGTTTAAAAATCTTCTCCTGTCATCGTACACATGAATTTTTTATAAAATGAAAAATAATCGAACTGAAAGGCGATTCGGTGCCGCTTTTCACTTGAGGGAAACGTCACATAAGAGCGTGTGTCCGCAATGGTCTGCCCCCGATGGATCCCTTCCCGAGCTGGCACCACATTCACCGGAAGCACCCGGTAACTGAACATGGTATCATCAATCGCGGCCATGACCGGAAGTAAATCATGGATGGGGCTTCCAATTATCTCCGGATCCCTGTTTTTATAAAAATCATAATAATAATCCACTAATGTTTTAACAATTTTCGCCTTTCCTTTATAGGCTATGTAATCAGACATTGCAGGCGTAATAATCGCATGGTCGGTGACATTCAATGGAAAAATGGTGACATTATCAGCATTAGTGAAGACAATTTCAGCCGCAATCGGATCAGCATGAATGTTAGCCTCAGAAACTGCAGTGACATTTCCCGGCACCCAAAAAGCGCCGCCCATAATATAGTATGCCTTCACTTTTTCCATCAGGGATTGATACAGGATAAACATGGTTGCCAATGAGGTCAACCTTCCGACATTAATAATTACCAATTCATCCTCATACCTTTCGATTAAACGAACAATTTCAAAAAAATTTTCAATTACACCTTCATAAACCCCAGGAATAATAGGTCCCAGCCCATACTCTCCATGTATTTCCGGGTAAAAAGTGGGCTGTTCGCCTGTCATCGGGGCTTCTGCTCCTCCGATAACTTTTACCTTCCCCTTCAAGTCGAACAGATCCAGCAGGTAATGAACACTGGAAACCGCCGCTTCTCTGGGCACATTACCATAATCAGCTACAACTCCCACCAGTTCAACTTCTCCATTCAAATATGAATAAATAAGAGCCACAGCGTCATCAATTCCAATGTCCCCAAAGAATAAAACTTTCACCGGCATCCAGCACACCCCTTATCTGGTTAATTAAGAAAATCCTTATACCATTTCATGTAGGCTGGCTTCAATTTATGTATATTTATTGGAAATATAGGGATAAAGACAGGCAAGCCAGGGGCTTTCTCCCCTGTCTGTAAACAGTCCATTGTTCACGGAAAATCACTCACACTTTTCGATACAGAAACTCAAGCACATTGCTGGTAATGCAGTTCAATTAAAAACCACACGTCCTCTAATAGAGTTGTGAAGAGTAAGAAGTCCTGGCGTGCCAATTGCACAACAAGAAAAAGACCTGCCGAGCACTCGGCAGGTCTTTAAAGTTTCTATTTCTGATTTTGGTTGCGGCCACCACGTTTTTGGTTGAATTTACGGTTCCGTGAATTCTTGCGGTTGAAGTCGCGTTTTTTATCATTGCGCTTATAAGGCTTTTTCTTGCCTTTATCATACTGTGCCTTTTTAACACTGATCGGCTGGACGCCAGACAGACGGACTGGTGTTTCGCGACGCTCTTTCGTCATCATTTTCAGTGCTGCTGCTACGATGTCCATTGAATCATGCTGCTGCAATAATTCATTGGCTGCCTGGTGGTAAGCCTTGAGATCGCTGCTTTCCATAGTTTTAAGAAGCTTATCAACAGCTACCTGCTGCTGACCACGCTGAGCTTCATCATTTGATGGAACATCAAGGCGTTCTACTTTTTTCTTTGTCAATTTCTCGATCAAATGCAATTGAGCTTTTTCACGATGCGTGATGAAAGAAATTGCTTTACCTTGGCGTCCGGCGCGCCCTGTTCTACCGATACGGTGGACATAACTTTCCGGATCTTGCGGAATGTCGAAATTATACACATGGGAGACTTCAGAAATGTCCAGTCCACGAGCTGCAACATCGGTTGCGACCAGAATTTCAACTCTTCCTTGTTTGAACTTATTCAATACGGACATACGCTTTCCTTGAGTCAAATCACCATGGATTCCTTCCGCACGGAAACCGCGTGTTTGCAAACCGTCAGTCAACTCATCAACACGGCGTTTTGTCCGACCGAAGACAATAGCCAGTGCAGGAGCCTGGATGTCTAACAAACGGGTAAGCGCATCGAATTTTTGGCGCTCCTGCAGTTCTACATAGTACTGTTCAATGTTTTCCACAGTCATTTCTTTCGCTTTCACTTTAACCTCTTCAGGTTTCTTCATCAAGGTAGATGCGATATCACGAATCGCTTTTGGCATGGTAGCAGAGAACAGCAACGTCTGTCTTTGTTCCGGAATAGCCTTCAGGATATCTTTGATATCATCAATGAATCCCATGTTCAGCATTTCATCCGCTTCATCCAATACAGCTGTATGAACGTTGGCCAGTTTGATGGTTCTGCGACGGATATGATCCAACAGGCGTCCTGGAGTCGCTACCACAATCTGATTTTGGTCTTTCAACGCACGAATTTGACGATCCATGTGCTGTCCACCATAGATAGGCAGGGCACGGACCCCTTTGAATTTACCAAGACGGTTGATTTCTTCCGCTACCTGGATAGCAAGTTCACGAGTAGGCGCAACAACAAGCCCCTGGATATCGTTACGATCCTGATCGATTTTTTCGATCATCGGGATACCGAAAGCTGCTGTTTTACCTGTACCTGTCTGCGCCTGCCCAATGACATCCCGTCCTTGCATAGCGAGTGGTATAGTTTCAGACTGTATCGGTGTAGTTTCTTCAAAGCCCATCTGGTCTAAAGATTTCAACACCGGTTTAGTTAATCCTAATGAATAAAATGTAGTCACGTTCTTTTCATACTCCTTTAATGTAAAATCTTTTGTACTATTTCTATTGTAAGTCACGTAAAAAAAGCCTTTCCCCACTTACGGAAGAGGCTGCCGCTCCACTTGTCCGATAGATTCATCCATCATAACATACGACCATTTTTTATTCTACCTATTTTTCAGATGCTTTTCAAACAGATGAATGATAAAATGGTAAAAAACTGATGTAACAAGGAGGGGTCCGATGGATAAGCCTCCATTTAATCCATATATTGCTGTTTTTATCGGAGTTATTTCCGTTTCAACAGCAGCAATTTTTGTAAAGTTGGCGGCAGGAGCTCCAGCTTCTATTATTGCTAATTATCGCCTGTTATTCGCCGTTTTAATCATGAGCCCCTATGTACTATTGAAATATAGGGATGAGTTCCGCAAGATTTCTAAGCTGGACTGGCTATTAGCATGCTTTGCTGGTGTTTTTCTCGCTCTCCACTTCATTTTGTGGTTCGAGTCACTAAGTTATACATCAGTAGCCAGCTCTGTTGTTCTGGTGACCATGCAGCCGATCTTCGCTTTTCTCGGAACTTTTATCTTTTTTCAGGAAAGGTTCACCGCCGGCGCACTTTTAAGCATGGTAATCACCCTGACAGGAAGCGTCATCATCGGGTGGGGTGATTTCCAAATCAGCGGAATGGCGTTACTGGGAGATATTCTGGCACTGCTTGGCGGCGCGATGGTTACAGGTTATTTCCTTTTAGGTCAAAACTTACGCAAACGTTTATCCCTAATGACTTATACCTTTGTTGTCTATGCGATGGCATCGGCAGTATTAATTATTTACAACCTGCTTTTACAGCATCCATTTACCGGATATCCGGCTGGGCATTGGTGGGTCTTCCTGGCACTAGCCATCATCCCGACCTTCTTCGGACATACCATGTTCAATTGGGCACTGAAGTGGCTCAGCACTTCAACGATATCGATGAGTATTCTGTTCGAACCGCTAGGGGCAACCATACTGGCCTATATCATATTAGGGGAAATGATTACCTGGGCTCAATGGCTCGGCGGTACGATCGTCATATTCGGCTTGATGATGTTCATTTTCAGCACCACTAAAAAAGTAGCCCCTAAATTGACACGATTAAGTAAAAATAACCAAACAAATCAATAATTAACTGGAGAGCGGGTGTTAAGATGACTATTCAAATGATCATTGATGGAGGAGCAGATGTTCCTGAAAGCCTGATCGAAAAATACAAACTGAAAATTGTTCCATTGAATCTCCATTTTGGAGATGAACAATATAAGACGGGAGAAACCCTGGATCTCTCGCTCTTTTATGAAAAGCTAAAACAATCGGAGGAATTGCCGCGTTCTTCTGCACCAAGCCCTTATGACTTTTATCAAGCTTGCAAAAAAGTGGATAAAGACCAGCCTATCCTCGTGCTGGCAATGACGAAAGGATTGAGCAGTACTTACGAGAGCGCTGTTATGGGAAAGGATATGCTATTAGACGAGGAACCCGATCGGCAAATCATCGTATTGAATACAAAAACTGCTTCTTGTGGAGTAGCACTGCTCGTACAAGAAGCAGGAAAGAAAATCGAAGAAGGATCTGACCTGCAACAGCTTGCCACTCATATGGAAGAACGGATAGAAAAAACAACAACGCTTTTTATCCTGCAGACGCTCGAAAACGTCATCAAAGGTGGCCGACTGGACAGAGTAAGAGGAACCATTGCTAAAACATTGAATATTAAACTATTGTTGAAAGCAAGTGATGATAAAGGTGACATTGAAGTGATTGAAAAGGTCCGTGGAAACAAAAAAGCGTTCCGGAGATTCGTCGAGCAAATCGGTGAGTATGCTAACAACTTTGAGGATCGTGTAATCTCCCTTTCTCACTGCAATAGTGATGAGTTGGGCCGCTCGATTTTAAACGATATCAAAACCAAATATAATTTCAAAGACAGTCTGTTTATGGAGACCGGGCCATTGATCTCCACTTATGCCGGCGAAGGCGGACTCGTCATCGCGTTCTTCAAAGACTAATATGAACAAAAGCGCAAGCGCCTTGCTCACCCCCGACAAGCTTAAGCCAAGCCTCGTCGTGACGTTTTTTGTACTTTCATTCCAATTAAGGTTAATAAAGGTTTAAAGTATAAGTAAAACTAAGGCTTTCGCCATAAATCATTGGCGATAAGCCGAGTTTTCCTAATCACAGAGAGGATTGACTTAAGACCTCGAGGGGGTAGGCGCTGGAGCTGGATGCAGCCCACTGCAAGATGTTATCTACAATCATTAAGTTTTATAATTTCCCAGACAAGGAACAAAAAGCCTGGCTGTTGGGTATATTACCCATCAGCCAGGCTTTATTATTTATTACGATTAGCTTTTTCCTGTTCCATGGTATCGTTCATAATCCGGCTGTGGAGATAGCAGTGCGAATATACCTGCAGTAATTGGGAAAATCATTGTCAAAATGATAACTTCCTGATACCCGCCAAGCCAATCAAAAAATATCCCGAACGGCAATGGGCCTAACGCTGACCCGGTGACCATTACGGTCTGTGCCAATCCTTTGATACTGCCCAGGTGTTCACGGCCAAAGTAATTAGGCCAGACAATATTCAGTACTATTCGTTCAAATCCATTGACGATCCCCCACATCACCCCAAAAGCGATTGCAAGCCACCAGGCATTTGTAAAATACAAAATGCCGAGGGTCAAAAGGTGACCCAAAAAGGTGATCGCTAAAATATAATGCACCTGAAACCGGTCGACGAGATATCCTACAAGGAAAGTGACAGGAAATCCGACCACAGCCATCAAGGTAAGGACTGTAGCGGCAATTTCAGGTGATTGGCCTTTTTGCCCCATGATGGAAACAATGTGAAAAGTGACAGCAGTATTTACAAGTGCGGGCACACTGACACAAAATAAAATGAACCAGAACGCCCTCGTTTTCATCGCTTCACTGATCGTCCAGCTTTTCTCGTTGACATCCACATTCGGATTCAAATCTTTGTTCTTTTCTCTTGCTCTCGGGTTTCCATCAGGGATTTCACCAATCATTTTTGGCTGGTTCCGGACGAAGAAGAAAGCTGCCGGTACAAATACCACCAATACAAGCACACCCCATAACGTCCAGGTCGAACGCCATCCTATCAACTCGATCAAAAAAGCGTTGACTGGCGGGAATGCTGCTGAACTGGCGAACCCCCCTATGGCCATGACACTCAGAGCCCGTCCCCTTTTTCCAATGAACCATTGCGGAACTAACGTATTAGGAACTAATGTCATCGATCCTTGTCCAAACAGACGAATCATAAAAAAGCCAAGAAACATCATAATAGGACCGATTAACATCGCATTCCAGAAGGCAGCAAATGCAAGCAGGATCCCTATCGCTGTCATCATATAACGCTGACCGAAGCGATCCACAAGTCGCCCTACCATAAACAGTGTGAAGCCTGCTAATAAAGTGGCTCCGGAATAAATACCTGACACGGTTGACCGTGAGTAGCCAAAATCTTCTATGTAATAATCAATGAATATCGATATCGAATACGTTTGCCCAGGTCCCGAGAAAAACACACCCATGGCTGCTACAAAAACAATGATCCAGCCATAGAAAAAAGGTGGATTTACGGGAGCTTGATCATTACTCCACTTCATTACGCTCCCCCTTGATTATCGTGTTAAGAATGAAATCACTGTCTCGAATAACTCTTCTTTATCTTTACCATGGCAAATCAAATGCTTTGATTCATTTAAAAAAACGAGCTGCTTATCTTCGGAGGAAATTTCCTGTTCCAAGTAAATAGCCGCTTTATCGGGGACCATCTCATCCTGCTTCCCTTGTACGATCAAAACCGGGTTGTGGATGTCCCTCAAAAAAGGCCTGGTAAACTGAACGCATTTAACAAACTCCACCGAAGACGGGAAAGGCGTCTGTTTCAATTTATTCTGATAGTGGAGGAACAGTTCATTTTCTTCCAGGCTTCCCTTGAAAGCTTCTGTTAGAAAGCCAGTAAGATCCTTATACATTTGCGGTACGCTGATATATTTTCCTGCAGCTGATAACAATACAAGACGGTCTACTTCATGCTTGGCTGACAGATAAGATGCAATCATGCCTCCCATGGAAAAACCGATAATATATACTTTATCACAAGTTTTCTTCAGTTCAAGATAAGCAAGTTCAGCTGTTGCGATCCATTCCTGGTAATAATGACCTTTCAAATCCAGCTCTCTGCCATGACCTGGGAGTGTAGGGACTTCAAACTTCCAATCGGTCCTTTGCTCCAGGTAATCCACTAATGGCTGTACTTCATAGGGCCCTCCTGTATAACCGTGAATACATAAACAACCGATCATGTTTGTCCCTCCTTCAGATAAATAAAAACAAGTAAGCGTACAAGGCCTTGCCCTGCACGCTTTTAGCGCATTCCTTTAATGAACCCGCCTATCCCTTTCATCAACGGTGAGAGCTGATTGGCAGTTTGTGCTACCTGGCCGACGGTCTTCATCATTTTATCCATATCAATCTGCCCATTTTGATCCTGAAAGTAACCGATCATGTTCTTAGGATTTACGCCGTTGTTATAGAAAAAAGGCTGACTGCCGTATCCACTTTGCATATGATTCTGCTGCTGCGGAAACATCGGCTTAGTGTAATATTCAAAAGGGTTTCCCGGCGCTTGAGGCATATTCCAGCTTTGCGGGTAACTATATGAGTTTTCTCCCATCATCGGCTGTTGCTGGTAAGAATACGGATTTTCTCCCATCATCGGCTGTTGCTGATAAGGATACGTGTAGAATGGTTGTTGTTGATAATTTCTGTCCGAATAGGAAAACATAAAATCACCTTCTTCCTTTCTAACAACAGCCTATGTTTTCTTAACAGAAAGGTGATTGGCAGAGGTTGAAATCATGTTTTCTACAAAAAAAAGACAAGTGATGAACAATCACTTGTAAAACAAACATATCGTATTGTCATCATTGAGCATTAAAAGAAATATCATTATATATTCCAAGCTTCCTTTGCAACTTTCCTTTTTGGAAACCAAGGACTTGTTCTCCATCTATAAAAGTTGCCGGCGTGCCATATATCTTCTGACTTTGCAGTTCTTTAAAATGCTCCTTATTTTCTGATACATTTTTTTCTCTAAAATTAACGTCCCATTCTTTCAACTTTGAAACAACTTTTTCACAGTGTGAACAATTATTGCTGACGTAAACGACAACATCATGTTTCGTCATCGGTGAGCCCCCTATAATTCCGAGTAATCCTTTATCACTGCTCTAATGCAGAGCCTAGTATATAATACATGTCTACCCCGTTTCAACAGAGGCTAAACCTTTTCCAGAAATTTTTAATAGAAAAATAATACCCGTCATCCTACCGTTACAAAAGGCTGCTCCTAAAAAGGAACAGCCCCTTTTGTGATAGTATTTTTATTAGTAGGCCAATACTTCTTCCAGCTGCGTGTCTCCTTCTAATATTTCAAAGGTTTCATTCTCAGCACGCGGCACGCTTAACAAGTATGCCAGCGTTTCCGCTACATCTTCACGGGAAATACTTCCGAATTCGTGCAGTTTTTCATCCAGACTGATTTTTCCTGTTCCAGGGTTATTCGTCAAACCACCCGGTCGTACGATGGTGTAGTTCAGCCCGGATTTTCTCAAATGTTCATCCGCACGATGTTTCGCAAATAGATAATGCTTCATTCCTTCCGGTCCTGCGTCCGGCTGGTCAGCCCCCATTGAGCTTAATAGGATGTAACGCTGTACTCCAAACCGTCTGGCAAGATCAATGGATTTTATCGCACCTTCCTGGTCAATTAGGACCGTTTTATCCGGGCCGGTATGCGGGCCGGAACCTGCTGCAAAGATAACTGCATCCACACCGTAATAGGCAGAAGAAAAGTTCCCTTCTAAGTCGCCTAGTACCGTATCTACTCCAGCTTCTTCAAATTGGGGCACTTGATTGGTATCTCGCACCATCGCTACAGGGACATGTTCTGAATCCTTCAATTTATTGATAAGTAACTTGCCAACTTTTCCATTGGCACCAATAACTAATACACGCATAATAACGTCCTCCTTCGAAAAATCACTCACATCTATACTTCCCCTCTTAAAAATTATATAAACAAACAGGAAAAATACGGGAATCTATCGAATTATAACGAAAGAAAAGAAGAAGGGGACGTTTTAATGGCATACACCTATTTCTTTACAGGCTTTCCTGGATTTCTTGCTTCTCATCTGATAGATGAAATCATCCATCAGGGTTATCCAGTAGACAAAATATATTTGTTATACGTTAAAACAACAAAAAAACAAGCAGAAGCATCACTGCAGAGACTTATCAAAGATAGCTACTTGACCGAAGATAAGTTCCATTTGATCGAAGGGGACATCACTGACCCTGGACTTGGAATCGATGAAGAGATATCGGCCCAGTTAAAAAATGAAGTGACCCATTTTTTTCACTTAGCTGCTATCTATGACCTATCAGTACCATTGACTCCAGCATGGCAGGTTAATGTGAATGGAACGAGACATGTCAATGAGTGGGTGAAACAGGCAGAAAACCTGGAACGCTATATTTATTACAGTACAGCTTATGTATCAGGTAAACGCTCAGGTATCATTTACGAAAACGAACTGGAGCATGAAGCTGGTTTTAAAAACCATTATGAGTACACTAAATATGAAGCAGAACGTTTAGTTCAATCAGTGAAGCATGAGGTTCCAACTACAATCATCCGCCCCGGTATCGTCGTAGGTGATTCAAAAGAAGGCACCACCGCTAAATTTGATGGACCATATTTCATCCTTAATATGCTCGCACATATGAGCTACGCTCCCCTGCTTCCTTACTTCGGAGCAGGGCAGGTAGAGGTGAACCTGGTGCCATGGGATTATGTAGTCCGTGCAACCATTCATCTTAGCCATCATAATATCGGTTCAGGGAAAACCTATCACCTGACCGATCCATCGCCATTGACAGCGAGAGCTATCTATAAGCTCTTAGCTAAATCCTACCTTTCCAAAGAGCCTAGCTTTACCGTACCGCTTGGATGGGCAGGAAATACGTTAAAACTGCCTATTTTCCGCAAGTGGTTAGGTATGCCAAGGGAAGCGTTAGACTATTTCACTTGCAATAGTCATTACGATGCTTCACAAGCTTTAAAAGATCTGGAAAACACTCCTATCAAATGCCCGGATTTCACGAGTATTCAGGAACAGCTTGTCAAGTACTATAAAGCCAATAGAAAGGAACCTGGTAAGCAAGTACCTATCCACTGACAGAGCTAAAGAAAGGCCGACACAGTTTATTGTGTCGGCCTTTAGCTAATGAACTTCATATGATTAAATTGCATTTTTCACTATCCTGCGAATCTGCTTCACTCGTTTGAAAGGAGAAGCCAGCGATGGCATATAGATTGAAAATGGAAGCATTACCAGCCCGATAAAAAACATTGGTACCTGGATTTGCTGCATGCCTGAACTTGGCATGATGGCATTTGCATCAGGCTGGAACGTTAGAAAATCCCGATACCAGCCCAGCCAGTGAACTCCTTCGCTGTAAAAAAGTCCGACCAATAATATTCCATTCATAATCAGCATCGTAATCATGGTGATATGATTCATCATGGGTACCCGCTTCTTTTTGGTATCTTCCTCATATTTCCATATCATTCCCATTAGAAATACAGCAACAGAGACATACGGGAAAATCATCCATATCACAAGACCAGATAAGTTCATGTCTGCCACGATACCCTCTCCCTTTCAAAGGTTTTTACTATTTATATAGTAAATTCTTTTTGAAAGGCTAACTATGATATACGTCACAGATCGTTCACTTTTTTTCAGACTTTTATCCACTGCTATTAAAGGGCAGCTATTTTTGTTTCCAGACGTTCTTTTTGTATATTCAACTCCTCCCACTCTGGCTGATCCTGCGTTTCCAACATTCTTTTTTCAAGCTTTTCCATATTTGCTTCTTCCAAAATAATCAACTGTTCATAATCTTTTTCTTCCGGGCCACTTTGTTTGGCAGGGCTGTTGAAAGACTTTTCCTGCTCTTCAGCTTTAATCGCTTGCAGTTCTCTCCATTTATGTTGTGTTTCCTGGTAGCTGCCTGGGTAGCGGTATAAGCGCCCATCTAATAAATAGGCAGTCTCCGTAAAACACTGGTTAAGAAAATATCTATCATGAGAAACGCCAAGCACGGTTCCGGAAAACTCAACCAGCGCTTCTTCAAGCACTTCCTGAGATTCGATATCCAAATGGTTCGTCGGCTCATCCAACAGCAATATATTTATCCCTTGATGCATAAATACAGCAAGCTTCAAACGCATCCGTTCTCCCCCGCTTAACTGCCCTACTTTATTAAAGACCGTGTAACCATAAAACATGAAATTGGCAAGGATTTGGCGAGCCTGGCCCTCCGTTACAGTAACCTCTGATCTAAAATAATCAATCATATGCATATCTGCTGGCACATCCTGGAGAGGATGTTGCGGGAGATACCCTATCTTCATCGAGCTTCCAGTTTGGACCAGCCCACTATCAGCATCCAGCTGACCTAACAAAAGTTTGATCAACGTTGATTTTCCGCTGCCATTAGACCCGACTACAGCCAGTCGGTCCTGGTACCTAAGATGAAGATCAACCCCTTTTAATATTTCTCTCCCCCGGAAAGTCTTACGCACATTTTCCACACGAAAGACATCGGTCCCGCTTCGTCCCTCAGACTCTAAGGAAAGGTTCATCTTTTTTGGGTCAATCAGGGGCTTCTTCTTTTTTTCCATTCGTTCTAAAGCTTTTTCCATGCTCTTAGCTTTTTTAAATAGTTTTGGGTTTGGAGGGGTGGCTTCGTTTGCCCACTGCCTCAATCTCCTGATGGCTTCTTTCATCTTTTTAATTTTTTTCTGCTGTTCCTGGTATTGATGAAACTCGGCCAGTAACTTTTCTTCTTTTTGTTGTTCAAAAGAAGAGAAGTTCCCTGAATATCTGGTAATCTCCCCGGACTCCAAATCAGCGATTGCGTTAACGGTTTGATCCAGGAACTCACGATCATGAGAGATGATACAGACTGTTCCTTCATATTGGCTCAAATAGCTTTCCAGCCATTCAATAGCTTGTAGATCAAGATGATTCGTCGGTTCATCTAAAAGCAGCACATCAGGGGATGAAATTAATAACTTTGCCAGACCTAATTTAGTCTTTTCTCCACCACTCAGCTGCATAAATGGATGATCTATTAATTTTTCCACTCCCAAACCAGTAGCTACTCGTTTAATGGTCGCTTCCATTTCATACCCACCCTTTCGGGAGAATTCTTCTTGAAGCTGACCATATTTTTCTAAGCACTTTTCCATTTTACCGGCTTTCTGCATTTCAACTTCTAATTCCTTCATTTCGTTTGCTATGTGTAATAAAGAGTCGAAACTCGCTTCTAAAAAAGCCCGGCCCGAACCTTGCCATTCCTCAGGTATCTGTTGTAAATAACCAATCGTGGTACCTTTACGGATGAATAGATCTCCGCCGTCTACTGGTTCTTCTTGTGTCATCAGTTTGAATAAAGTCGATTTCCCACTGCCGTTACGGCCGACTAAGCCTACTTTTTCATGAGCGTTCAGTTCAAAAGAAAGCGCTTCAAACAATATACTGCCACCGACTATTTTTTTGATATCTTTTAGCGTAATAATCAATTTTCTTCCTCCTAAAGACAAAAAAAGCCAAAGGTCCCCAGACCTCTGACTTTTTTAGATAAAGTTTATATATTCAATCTGTCAGGTATGAGACACTATACATTTTCATTATTCAACTGTCTAAAAAAGGACACACTTGTCCCCTGGACAGCGAAATCATGAAAAAGTGCACGATTGATGTATAGCAGTTCACAATCAATCATACATTTCTGACCGTATAGCATCTTCATACCTCCTTTGTCTTCAGGATTTTAATTACTATCAATTATATCTTAATTTTCTGATTAAATCTAGCCCTTCAGCTGATCTGCGTGTTTACCTAGTTTTTTCAGCAGTTCGATCGCCTGGACCTTCTCTTCTTCCGACAACCCATTAGTGATTTCTTCAATCTGCTTCCAATGAGCAGGAAAGATTTTATTAAGCATTTCTTCCCCTTTAGGCGTAATGGATGCATACGTTATACGCCGATCATTAGGGCAAGGGATTCTTTCTAAATAAGCTTTCTTTTCTAATTTATCTACCACATAGGTGATACTTCCACTGGCCAGCAGGATCTTTTCTCCGATTTTTTGAAGTGGCTGCTCTCCTTGGTGGTATAGTAATTCCAACACACCAAACTCCGTGGCATTTAAGCCATAGCGTTGAATATCTTTTTTTACCAGATCTTCAATTGACCGCTCTGCTTTTGACAACACTACAAACAACTTTAAGGAAGGATCCTCTTTTTTCTGTTGATATTGTTCTTTTTCATCCATTGGGTTTCTTCCTCCCATTAATCATCTCGAATTTAAAATAATTATAAATCGCTGATAAATGCCTGTCAAATCACCCTGCTGTTGGTGAATCGACAAAATTTATGGCATACTTTATGAAGATAATCCATTCTTACAGAAAGCGGTGAAGATTAAGTGGTTGAGGATACGGGCGAACGTGTTATTCCAGCGTACATGAAGCCTTCCAACAGGATGCTGCTCGAACATATGGCACGTTACCAATTTGCCATGCCATATACAAAAGGAAGAGTATTGGATTTGTCGTGCGGGGCTGGTTACGGCACACATATGATAGCAAAAGAACGAAAAAAAGAAGTAGATGAAGTTATTGGTGTCGATATTGATCCTGACATCATCGAATACGCTAAAGCGACTTATTATCATCCGAAAACGAGTTATAAAGTTTTGGATGCTGTCGACCCGGAACTCCCCGAAAAATTAGGGAGCTTCGATACGATTGTGAGCTTTGAAACCTATGAACATATTGAAAACGAAAAACAACTGTTAGCCAATTACTACAATTTATTAAAAGATGGCGGAACCCTACTGGTGTCCACTCCATTCGGCCAGGGGCGCGGCAAGCCAAGTAGTTCGCCATTTCATATTCATCAGTTGACACCGGAAGAATTCCAGGACTTATTTACTGATTATAGTTCAAAAGAATTCTTTTACCAAAAAGGGGTTTTAATCGAGCCTCCACGGGATACTGTTCATTACCCCCTTGGAATTGCCGTCTCACATAAATAAGAGGAGCTTTCATAGTTGAAAGCTCCTCTTATTTTTCTATATCTCCTGCCCAGGCATTCATACCTCCAGCTACATTGACAAGGTTCTCAAATCCCTGTTCTTCTAATATTGCCACTGCTTGAGAGGAACGATTTCCGCTCTGGCAAATGACAAAATAGGTTTCAGAACGATCTAAATCCTGATAGGATAATTCATTTTGCTGAATATCCTGTAACGGCAATAGTTCAGCTCCAGGTACATGCCCCGCCGAGAATTCTGCAGGTGTACGTACATCCAGAATTCTTCCTTCGTCCAATCGGGTTTCCAGTTCTTCTGCAGAAATCTCCGTGGTTTCTTTTGTATCTCCCTGGCATGCTGCAAGTGCAAATGCCATGAAAACAAACAAGAAAATAGTAACTTTCTTCATAGTTGTCCCCTCTGACTATCAAGATGGAATGCTGCCACAAATCATGACGACATTCTTATCGGGGTCTTCGATGTTGAACCAGCCGAAATCCCCATGTTTCTCTATATCGCGCACTATTATTATACCTTTTTCTTTCACCCACTGGTAGCTTTTTGCAAGGTCTGAAGAACAAAAATTAAATACCGGGGTACGTACTGGTTCAAATTGATAATCCGGGTCAAAAGCATGGTCATCCAACGTCATATAAACTTCTCCTGTTAGGGGCATGTTATAAACAGGAGACTCCACCTTGCTGCTGTCAAATGAAAGACCTAATAAATCACTATACCAAGCTGCTGACCGATGCAAATTCTTCGTATGTACAAATACTGCATGAACTTTTGGCTCAAAGCCACTTACCGTCATCCTCTCACCTCCTTTCCCTCTATATTCTTTTATTTCCATCAAACATATAAAATTCCTCTTTGTGAAGGAGATATTCTCTTTCAACGAATAAGCCTTTTAACTAGCTGCAAACTAAGCTAAGTCAGGAGGTGGATAAACATGGACAAAAAAAGGAACCAGACCCAAAAGAATGTGACTCGTGCAGCCAAAACGGTTAAAGACGGCGCTGATGCCGCTTTTGATGCTGTGCAGGGAGCAACAGAAGCTGTCGAAAGTGCTGCTATGAATGCGGTGGATAAAACTGCGGATGCTGTCAATAAAGCTGCTGACGACGATGATGAAGACCCCAAACGCCCCGTCAACACTTATTTCTAAGGGTAAAAACACAAGCTCTTTTTAGTTACGGAACAAAAGCGCAAGCGCCTTGCTCACCCCCGACAAGCTTAAGACAAGACTCGCCGTGATGTTCTTTGTACTTTACAACAATTTAACATTGTTAGGGGTTTAAAGTATAAGAAAAACTAAGGCTTTCGCCATAATGGGCGACAAGCCAAGTTTTTCTAATCACAGAGAGGATTGACTTAAGACCTCGAGGGGGTAGGCGCTGGAGCTGGATGACACCCACTACCGAAAGTTATCCACAAAAAAACTTTATAATTTCTTAGCCAAACAAAAAAAGCCGCACGAATATCTCGTGCGGTCATTTATTGCGCATGCAGAAATGTGAGATGGTTAGGCAGGACTTCAATGGAGGAAGGGGTCTTGAAATTTATTTCGCCATCCATGTCCACTTCTTGTTGGGGAGAAGCGGTAATTTCAATATGTTCCCCTTTCGTATAGGCCAACTCCTGAAAGCTTTCGGTTTCAGCCCATGGCTGATCCACGGACATCAACTCCTTGAATAAGGTAAGATTGGAATTTTTAATAACCAATACATCCAGCTGACCATCCGAAGCATTGATTGACTCAATCGGTATTTGTCTGGTGCCCAAATACTTTCCGTTCATCACCAATATCATGATCGCTTCATCTTCTATCACTTTTCCGTCGATCGTCATACGGAATGAAAATGAATCAGCCTGATTGATCGTTTTTAACGCACTGATGAAGTAACTCAGCACACCCAACCTGCTTTTCTGGTTTTTATCAATATTAAAAGATGTTTCAGTCACCAGCCCTATTCCCCAAAAATTCAAGAAATAGCATTCATCCAGTTTCCCTACATCTACCGGAGTCTCCCGGCCGTTAACCAGGGTTTTTGCTGCCTGGTTTAAGTTTTGCGGAATTTCCATCATTCTGCTGAAGTCATTGCTCGTCCCACCGGGAAGAATGCCGATGACAGGCCGTTTATCCAGCCGTGAGATGGTATTGATAACCGCATGCAATGTTCCATCCCCACCTAAAATAAGGAGCAGGTCAACTTGTTCTCCGTAGTGAAGACAAGTATCTTGCGCCTCTTCAATACTGAACGTTTGTATGACAATCAACTCTTTGATGGTTTGAGCAAGTACTGGCAGTGTCTCGGATAATTTCTGTTCTATATTATCTGTGCCAGCATTGCCATTGTATAAAAATAACGCTTTGTTATATCCAGGCATGGATAACCCTCGTTTCTTAGAATTTCTTTCAACTTATTCTATTTAATGGTATCTTACCTTTCATTATAGGAAACTTAGCGTACAACCTAAAGAAAAAAGGCGCCAATAATTTGGCTGCCTTCACATTTCTTCTTTTATCCCCTTTTGTACAAGCCACCAGTTAGCGGGATAGCTTGTAGCAAAACCGATAATCATAGCAACCTGCATCATGAACCAGTACGTCGCTTCCGTAGGCTTCGGCGGCTGAGTAAATAAAACATAATGGACAAGTGCCATCCAGGCAAACATACCGACCTCAAATGCTACCAGGGATAATGTATCTGCCTTGATGGAATCCTTGAATGATCCTATTACCCCTTTATCATTCATAGGATGAATGGCGAAAAATTGAAACAGGATCCCGAAAATATATGCCAATATAAATTGCACCAGATAATGGGCGAATAATGTCGTCCCTAATATAGTCAAACCAGCTATTGCTACCAGTGGCACTCCTGCTGCATCTCCCAGCGTACATCCGGAAGAACAGTGACTTGTCGAGAAAAACACTTTTTCCGGTCTGCCACGAGTATCTTCTTTTTGATTATCTTTCGCCTTCAGCCGTCCCCAACGGAAATAGGTCCATAAAGCAAATGGACCGAAGAACCAGCCGTTGATCGGCCAAACCAGATTCATAATCCACATCATCTGTGGATGCTTATATACATCAAAAGCTATAATCAACGTGGAAATTAATCCGATTGCTAATGCGATATAAGATATGACTCGAAGCCATTCCATGTTGAATTACCTCCTTTTAGCTCTCTCTAATTATAGCTACCACGCGAATCGAATAATTAAACGATACCAGTAAGGGAGGCAATCGTCCCGGATGGCTTGACCAGCTCTCAGGAAATAAGCACGATAACAGAAAATTAAGCTCGGCTCCTAGCTCATAATAAAGAATTTTGTCAAAAACAAATACAAGGCGCCAGCAAGTGTGTATCCTTGCTGGCGCCTTGTTTAATATGTAATAAAATCGAGCTCCAAATTATAATATACCCATTTGATAAATCATTTATGACCTTTGTAATCATATTGTAATTATACTGTAATGTTATTACATAGGAATAATATGGTACTATGAGTTTAGCAAAAATTGCTAGAAACTAACTAACCTTTGGAGGTACATAATCATAATGAAAAACAACTTTTTCAAGAAGGCAATCGTTACTACTAGCTTTGTGGGTGCTCTAACTATCGGCGCAGGAGTTGCCAGCGCAGAAAGTGTTACTGTACAATCTGGTGATTCACTATGGAAGTTTTCACAACAATACGGTGTTTCTATATATAAAATCAAAGAACTTAACGGACTATCTTCCGACATTATTTACCCTGGTCAAACTTTGAAAGTTTCAGAGGGTTCCAGTTCCAGCAGTAAAGTGACTACAAGCTCTAACTCTACGACTTATACTGTGCAAGCAGGGGATTACCTTTCTAAAATCGGTGCTAAGTTTGGTGTAAGCTACCGGGATATCATGAAATGGAACAACCTGAACAGTACAGTCATCTATGTTGGACAAACGTTGAAGCTTGACGGTACAACCTCTACTCAAACAAGCAATGCTACTTCAAGTTCCAGTTCATCCAGCAATGCTACTACTTACACGGTTCAATCCGGCGACTATCTGTCTAAAATCGGCGCTAAGTTTGGCGTAAGCTACCGGGATATCATGAAGTGGAATAACTTAAGTAGCACAGTCATTCATGTCGGGCAAAAATTGAGCATTAACGGCGATGCAAATACTTCTACAAGCAGCAATGTTTCCCAGACAAGCACCAGCTCCAGTTCCAATACATCCGGTTTGATTTCTACTGCTAAACAGTACATTGGCACTCCGTACCAATGGGGCGGTACTTCTCCAAGCGGGTTCGATTGCAGCGGCTACTTGAACTATGTATTTGCTAAAAACGGTACAGACTTACCAAGAACAGTGGCTCAAATCTATAACGCTGGTTCTTCTGTAAGCAGCCCTAAAGTAGGAGATCTTGTATTCTATGAAACTTACAAAGCTGGTCCTTCCCATGCGGGAATCTACCTTGGTAATGGACAGTTCATCCATGCTGGAAGTGACGGTGTAACTATTTCCAATATGAACATCTCTTACTGGAAAACTCGTTACCTTGGAGCTAAATCTTATTAATTAATATTAATAAAGATATATTAGTGGAATACCCAGAGTTATGAAATTCTAAACTTGAAATCACGTATTTTTTCTAAAATACGTGATTTTTTTATTGATCTGCAAGTTATAACAAATTTCCACAAATTTTGGATATATATAGAAAGAGTGTCAAAATTCAGCTAGAATAGTAGACAACATAAATTTATTGAAGATTACAAGGGAAGGAACAAACCACCATGTATGCGATTAACTTATTTAAATTATTCTTCCGGCGTGACGATCAGCTATTCAAACTCCATCGCGCAGAAAAAGTTTTTAACTTTTGGAAGTTAGTGTTTTTATTATTTCTGGCAACAATTCTTACTTACATATGGACAAGTTGGATTGGACTTGGCACTGACCCGATTTCTGTCAACGCTACTGAATTCACCCATAAAGAATACGAACTTCGGAAGCTATGGTTCCTCATTGGAAGGGTTGCCTATGCTATTGTATTTGCTGCTTTCATTCTCTTTGCTTCTTCTTTCATTTGGTGGTTATTCAATGATGTACGCTACCGTAAACTCATTATTATTCAGATGAATGTCTTGCTCGTGATGCTGTTAGAAAGAATCATCTGGATTCCATTAATGGTCTATACTGGAATCGACTGGTATGTTTCACCATTTTCTTTCGGAGTAGCCGCCTCCTATATCACTGGTATAGAATGGGTTATTTACTTTTTCGGGGCTATATCTGTTTTCCAGCTTTGGATTATCTGGTATCAAATCAAGTGCTTACAATACCTCTCCACCACGAAAAGATATTGGATTTGGCTTGGGGTCATCAGCTGGCACCTGCTTTTATGGGCAGGAACAGCTGCAATTTCCCGTTATGATTTATTCTTGATTTATATTTTGAATAGTTAGAATGAGGGTGAACTTACATGCATAACAAAAGAAAAAAACGATGGATTTTCTTCCTGACCTTTGCCTTTGTGCTCGCCAATTCTTTACTGATTTTCTTTGACAGGGAAAATAAGGTTGAACAAAAATCCTACATCAATGACTGGTCGGAAGCATTTACATATGACCTGATTGAAACCCTCTCTACTGATGGGGTATTTGCAGCTACGGAATCAAACCCCGTTTATTTTGATGATAGTCTTGGGTCCTTTCAACGGTTTCTTATTGAAGAAGGTGAAGAAGTCCGGGAAGGTGACGACCTCTATGAATATGAAGTGACCGACTATTATACTCAACAAACCTCTTTGGAATCAGAGGTTTTCCGGTTGGAAGAAGAAATCAACGCGATTGAAAGTTATTTGACGGAAATGGAAAGTTATGAAGTGCCAGAGCCCGACAACACTAGTGGAGGCGGCAGCTTTTTATCACCTGATGAGAAAGACGAAGAAAATCCGCCTTCTTATGCCGAGACTGAATTCATGAAAGAACAAACGATTGCTGAAAAAGAAATGGAACTGGCTCAAAACGAAGCTATGCTGGACATGGTAGAAGCCCAGCTGGATGATTTAGAATCCGAAGGCCAGATCATTAACGTCCAGAGTCCTTTCAATGGAGTGATCACGGAGCTATCAGAAGACCTTGACTCGCCTATCATCACCATGAAAGCAACTACCTTGCAGGTGGAAGGAGAATTGGAAGAATCAGAACGTAAGCGCGTGAAAGAAGATTTGAAAGCCGAAATCACTATCCCTGAGGAAGAAGAGCTTCGAATCGAAGGAACAGTTTCTTCTGTCGCTCATTTTCCAGAGGACATTTCCGTGAACCAGGCCAGTGAGTATCCTTTCGTAGTATCTGTCGAGGAAGAGCTAGCTGAAATACTGCCGGGATATCATGTTGCTGTATCCATCATCACAGACCGGGCCGATGGGGCTGTGACCGCCTTCGCTCCCCTCTTATCTACGGAAGAAAACCTGTTTGCCTGGGTGATGGATGACAATGGAAAGTTAGTTCGCCGACCGATTAAAACTGGTTTGGAAGTCGATGGGCTCGTAGAAGTAATGGAAGGATTAGAATCTGGAGAAATGCTGGCTCATATGCCACATGACCAATTCCGTAGAGGAGCCACCTTCTTCACTCCTATTCAATCGAATGAATTACGCCTTAAAGAAACGTTCGCCGTAGATACACAAACCATGTTGAATTACGGTTTGATGGGCCTTGTGGCGAGATAAATCCAGCCGGCAGCGGTTTTAAAGAAGCGCTGCCGGCTATTTTAATCGAATATTAAGCCCATCATTTTAGATAATTGTTGGTCCAGCTCTTCAATGGGGACAAACCTGGCTTTTCTATCCACCTCTTTCCCATCAACAAAGATGATGACGACCGGAACAGTGAAAATCGTATACTCTCCAGCTACGGCCGGCACATCATCCGCTTCCAATTGAAATGAATCCAATTCAGGGTATTTTTTTACCACTTCTTCTACCTGGGGCAGCAGAGAATGGCATACCGAACAGTTGGCTCCGGATATATATAATAATGCTATTTTACTCTCCGCAATTTTTTCTTTGAGGGCTTCTAACTCATAGAAACGTTCCATCTTATCACTTCCTCCCTACTTTACTTATAATTTGTATCTTCCACATTAAAGCTTTTTATATGCCAGGTTTATCAAAATGAACCTGTTAAATGTTGCTTTTATTCAACAATAGGGCCGAATTTTGGAGGACTCAGTTTCAAGAGAGTAGTGGTTCTTTACCAAAAAAGTGTTAAGGGTGGTTGGGAAACTACTCGCTTTCCTGCGGGGGAACTGGCAAGCCTCCTCGGTCGTTACACTTTCTGTGGGGTCTTGCCTAGCTCCTTCTCCCGCGGGAGTCTTGCAGTTTCCCAACCACCCCATCCGAAGGATGAGAGAAAAGAACCCCTGCCATAGATGACGGTGTCTTCTACAACAAATCATATGGAGCTATGATGCAGGATATAAGCGCGCTTTTATGAGTAGCTCTCTCTAAGCTTGTAGCACGGCATACCAATGTTTCCGTTTCTCTTATAAAAGCAAGGAGGTCCGGGAAATTGCGAGACTCCTATGGGAGGATAGTACATGGTGAGATCCCGCAAGGCGAAGCCTGAGGAAGCTCACCGTACGCCCATGGAAAGCGAGTGATTTCCCGGACCTCCAAATGCTCCCAACCGTAACGGAAACAGTTTCTCTCGAAACTGAGTCTTCAAGTAAAGGGAGCTTATCTGTAAAACTAACACTGAGATTTAACAAAGCCATCAAAATAAAAAGCGGATAGGTTGCATCCTGGTCATAGTAATGGCAGGATGTACGTGAATAGTACGAAAGGAGAAAACCATGAGACTGAGCGTATTAGATCAATCGCCTATTTTAACAAACACATCTCCAACTCAAGCTTTACAGCAAACGACGGAACTGGCTCGATTCACCGATAGGCTTGGTTATCACCGGTTTTGGGTATCCGAACATCATAGTACGAAAAGCCTGGCAGGATCCGCTCCAGAAATTCTAATTGCGCATCTTGCCGCCCATACGAAGCAAATCCGGGTGGGCACAGGAGGTATCCTCCTCCCTCATTATAGCGCGTATAAAGTCGCAGAGTCGTTTCGGGTGCTTGAAACGCTTCACCCCAACCGTATTGATTTAGGGGTCGGACGAGCACCAGGAGGCTTACCCAATGTAAACCTGGCACTGAATAATGGAAAGCATCCTTCTATTGATAGCTATCCCCAACAGGTGAAAGATCTTATGGCCTACCTTCACGGCCACGACCCTTATGAAATGAATGTTTACGCTACACCTCTGGGAGAAACAGCTCCCCCTGTCTGGATGCTCGGATCCAGTGGTACAAGTGCACGTCTTGCCTCGGATCTTGGCACTTCCTATTCTTTTGCACATTTCATTAACGGTTATGGGGGAACAAGAGCAATGAAGCGTTATGAAGAACACTTCACACCTTCCCTGCAACAGTCTCACCCAGAAGGAAATGTTTCGGTTTTTGCCATCTGCGCGGATACGGAAGATAAAGCAGAATACCTGGCCTCCAGCCTTGATTTAGCCTTGATTAAAATAGAACAAGGCGAGAAACGGGAGCATTTCCCTACTGCTGAGGAGGCCACACGCTATCCCTATACTTTTTTTGAAAAAGAACGCATCCAGGAAAACCGCCGCCGTATGGCAGTAGGGTCTCCATCCCAAGTGAAAAAAAAGCTGGAAACCCTTGCATCCGGTTATGGCGTAAATGAAATAATCATCAACACTATCGTTCATCCATTTGAAGAACGATTACGTTCCTATGAATTATTAGCTGATGTATTCGGCCTATCTAACTAAGGGGGTATATCTATGCTTGCTTTTGATCATCTGGTGATTGCGACTAATCAACCGTCCCAAGAACAAATAGCCTTTGAAGAAAATTATAGAATTAAAGGTTTTCCCGGCGGTCGGCATGAAAGCTGGGGCACATTCAATCACTTGAGTCATCTTCAAAATAATTGCTATCTCGAATGGATCGGAATTGAAAATGAAAAGATAGCGAGACATTCAGATAATCCTTTAATTCAACAGCTTGCACTTGCTTTATCGAGCGGAAGACAGGGTCCGATTCAATTCGCTTTACGTACCACAGACATGAATCACTTTATCCATACTTGGGATAAAAAAGGAATTTCTTATAAGGGACCTTTTCCCGGCAGCAGGGAGAAAACCGACGGATCCACCTTAAAATGGCGGATGCTGTTTCCAGAGGCTGCTAACCTTACTCTTCCCTTTTTAATCGAATGGGAAGGCAGTAACCGACCTGATGATCCCCATCTAATCAACACCCAGTCATTCAACAAGATTCAGACAGGAGTTCCTGATATAGCACAAACCGTTGAATTATATCAAAAGATCTACTGTTTAGGTATACCTAAATCGTCTGCAGAGAAAAGCCTCCCTTTCTATTCCTGGGATCTGGCGAACGGAAAGTTGGTACTTTCCAAAGGCGAAGGTATCAACTTAGATTTAGAAGGTACAAACACACAGTTTCAAAAACTGCCTTGGTTAAGAATTAAAGACAACTAAAAATCCTCCCACCTGTTTTTTGGTGGGAGGATTTAATATTACCGATAAAAATTCCGACCGACTGGACGCTCCAACGCTAATATGTCTTCCTCCAAATTCATTACTTTTTCTTCTACTAATCCTTTTGCATCACGAATGCCCTGATTATACATAAACGGACCAAGCTCTTTCATAAAGAAGTCCAGCAACTGTTCAGCGGCGATGCTGCCCAGCTGCTCTCCTCTTTCCAGTTCAAAATACTCCTGAATGGAAGCTACTACCTGTTCACGATCTTCTTTTTTCATTTTATTCATATATTCAACTCCTAACTATAATATCCCAGCCAATTCAATCCACTTATCAAAAGCAAGGAAACACCTGCCCCTACTCCCAGTGCTACAAAAAATAACCGCCAGCTTTTCATTTGCCACCTCACCATAATGGCTACGATCAGCGTGAAAATAAAACCGAAAAATAGCCCGGCAGCAGGTGTAGTCGGCGTTATCCAATCATACCATTGAATTCCCATCCACCAATCCCCCTTTCCTTATATGTTATTTATTTGACTCCCTCCCCTTTATTCCTTCTTAAACTTCAGTAATTCTTTTGAAGAGACCCCTCGTGATAATGGGGTTGTATTCAAACATGAATCTACCTATCCAAGCATATGCTAGATAGGAGGTGTTGCCGTATGTATCATTACCCCATGCAGCGGAATACAACTGAAAAACCATGGACAATGAAGGTCACTGGCACAGGGATGGTGGCCGCCGCTCCTGACCAGGCGGTAATCATAACTGGAGTGGAAACAGAGAATATGAGTTTACAAGAAGCTCAATCTGCAAACAGTGCATCCATCCAGAGGATTATGGAGGCCTTGATCAGGGCAGGGATACCAGAGTCCCAAATTCAAACCAGTGAATTCCGCATCAATCCAGTCTACGACTTTAAAGAAGGTGAGCAAGTATTCCGAGGCTACAAAGTCACCAACCTATTGAAAATCACCCTTTATGATATGACTGTGATTGGCTCGATCATTGACACTGCTACAGCTAATGGGGCTAATATTGTCCGTGGAGTGGAGTTTTCACTTCAGCATACGGATGTGATATACAACCAGGCTTTGACAGAAGCACTGCGACAAGCAGAACAAAAAGCACAGACAATTGCCCGCTCCCTTCATGCTACCTTGAACGCTCTCCCACACTCTGTCATTGAGAGCCCTGACAGCAGTCAGCCCTCTCCTTTCTTTAAAGCGACTGCGCTGCAAGCCGCTCCTACCCCTATTGAACCCGGTCAGCTAGTGATTAAAGCAGACGTTCTTGTCTCCTATCATTATTATCTATAGTGAATCTGAGTCAAAAGAGTTTAGAAAAAGTCTTTGCTCTATGAAAGATAAGGAAATGGCGGACAGTATACCAGAAATTAAGTGAGAGGCTGTATTTAAAACAGCCTCTCTTTAATCGTTAAGGAAATAATTCATGTAACTTTGATCAAGCTTGCTTCTTACTTTCCATGCTTGTTTGTTATGGACACTGACAGCCCCATATATGAGCAGACCTTCCTGATCACCTGTAGAAAGTATAGAGTAAGCGCGTTTTTGTGGCTGGATCTCTTCTAAAGGTGAGTCATCCAAAGAACTGCAAATATTTTTCCATAATAACTCACCTTGTCTGACGGCATGGCCTTCACTGTCTGAATGTTTAAACTTACTTCCTATAGCTGTTCCATCCCCAACAGCAAATATATATGGATGGTCTTCCACTTGAAGTGTAGGCAGATTTTCTACAAACCCCTTTTCATTTGTAGGGAGACCCGAACGTTCATAGAGAGGACTGGGTGCCGGCCTGCCTTGCCATAATAAATCCGTATACCTGATTTTGTTATTTTTCTCTGTCAGAAGATGGTCATCATGAATCGCCTGGACACTTTCATTTTCCCAAACCTGTACGTCATTTTTTTTCAGGATACGGAGAATCTTTTGATGTGTCCACTGGGACTCGCCTTCACACAAGCGGTTCTCACTGAGTAAACGCACATGTCCTTTGTTAGATAATCGTCGTTTATAAGCCTGGATTGCAAGTGCTAACTCGACTCCTAACGCATCCCCACTCACGATTAACGGGTAGTGACTTTCTCGCAGCGTATTGATTTGTTCTATAATATTTCCTTTCATTGAAGCGATTTCACCTGAAAATTGTTGTGTGCTTTTAGCCCCTATATCCAGACTTAGCATATCAAATGGGTAAACGGCGCCATCTTTACAAACAAGCTTGCGGCTGTTGGTGTTGATATAAGCTGCCTCCCTCTGAATAAAGGGAACATTTGCTTTGGAACAAAGCTTCCGCAGATCAATTTGTACCTGATTTTTTGTATAAGCACCTTCTGCATAACCAGCAAGCATAGGAGAGTAAACTTGATAGGAAGAACGCGAGATCAAAAGTAACTCCACTTGATCGGCACGCTCTTCAATCATCGTGCGAATGACATGCAAGTGTGCATGCCCACCGCCAACTAATATTACCTTTGTGGTCACAGTGATCCTTCCTCCTCTCTATTACCTGCCAATGTATAAAAAGAGCCGTCTCAATAGGCATATTGAGACCGCCCCTAGAAATCATAGATTTGCATGTAAAAATGCTTGTACTTCTTCCGGTGTTTTTGCATCCACACTATGTAAATGCGCTTGCTTTTTACCGTTTTGGAATAATAAAATGCTAGGGATACCCATCACATCATAGCGGCTTGCGATATTAGGCAGCTCATCACGGTTCACCTTGTACCATTCATACTGTTGATATTCCTCGATGATATCTCCAATAAACATATCCATCACGATGCAATCCGGACACCCGGCTCCCTCAAACTTGGTGATAACTGGTTCATTTTTTTCAATAATCTCGTCGAAAACTTCTTCTGCCTTGATCGCTTCCATGTCTTTGCCTCCTCTATAGCATCCAGTGCTAGTTGTATTCTACTCTTCCAAGCAGATAAGCAGCCAGCAATCCACCAATAAAAGCAACCACACTGACGGCCATCATCACTCCACTTTCCGGAACACCAGGAAATACTACGGCCACGGAACCAATGACTAAACCGATGATCACAGCGAAGGTGCCTTCGGTATAATTATCAAGAAAAAATTTGACTATCTTACTCATGATCACGACACCGAGCACCAGCCCGAGACCTACAACACCAATAACATCCAATTGAAAGTTAGATATGCCGTTAATGATCGTAGAATAAACACCGATAATATATAAAATCATCGATCCACTGATGCCAGGCAGTACCATTGCACTGCTGGCAATCCAACCAGAGAAGAATAACAGTACATAATTTTCTATAGTAAGGTTTTGCATCGGTTCTGTCTCACTTGCCTGGAAAAATGCCAGTGAAGCTACAAACGCCGCTCCAATTAGTAATAGTACATAATGCTTTCCTTTAAAGGTATGTTTCATATCAGCCTTATGGTATAAATACGGAAGCACTCCAATGATCAGCCCCATAAAGAAATATTGCGTCGGTCCTGGATAATGCTCAAACAGCCATTCTATCAACCTGCTCAGTACAATAAATGCTGTTCCTACTCCAATCAATAATGGAATCAAAAAACCAAGCTGTTGCTTCCACCTTTTACTGAATACCCCATTAATCGCATCGATCCAGCGATCATAAATCCCTAAAACAACTGCAATTGTCCCGCCACTGACTCCTGGCACTACATCACTTGCACCCATTAGAATCCCGCGGTAAATATTTTTCCATTCAAACCTCATGGTCCATGTTCCCCTTTTCTATGCACGATACATGCAATCATGTCTTCTATTCTACCAAAAAATTGCAATGAAGGAATACATTTTTCTTTCTAACATACTGTTCGGGTAAGCTTACAAATCTATGTACGCTTCTTTACAGAAGAAGCCCTTTTATCAAGGGCGTTCTGATTCCATATACTGATCACATGCAATAGCCAGTTTATCTACTAACTGCTTATAATAATAGTAATCAAGCTCAGCCATAGCTTCTTCATCTATAGCCGACCTCATGTATTCAGCAAACTTCCAAACTTCTTTTTTTACAGGTTTTTTATTAACAACCGCTACCCTATATAATGCATCGAGTACAGCATTCATGACGGAAATATCATGCTTTCCGTAGATTCTTATTTGATAAAAGCTTTTATACAGATAATCGCTGTAATGGGCAGGCTCCATAATCAATCGAAGATGCTCATCGTCATCGGCGTAATAGCGTATTTCTTTATATTGATCGCCAAGCTCCGCCAAAATCGATCCAATTCTATTGATACAATTTACTGCGGTATGGGGGTCGTTGATTCCCGGTGAAATAGCCTTAACAGCAATTTCAACTAATTTCTGAATAGAAAATTCAATGTCCTGCAGGTCTGTTCGTTCATTTCCGATCAAAAGGAATTCGTTACATTGGCTGGTATCACAATCAACCTCTTCCTTTTGGCCCCAATAAGTAAATAATGGCATACCTTTTTGGACGTAATCACCAATAAAGAAATGGGCTTCTAACATGAGATAATTCTCTTGTGCCCAATGTACCAGTTCTTTTATTTGCACATGTTGCACATAACCCGACCTGGAGGCAAATATATACTGTCCTTTGCCTCCCTTTAACTGGGAGATATCAGTTTCATTCCATTCGCTGGCGTCCAAGTGACTTTTCTTAGAAAATGTTTTGTCAATGATGGCTGATGTGCTTTTTCTTATTTCTCCAATCAAATTATTCACTTGGACGAACCTTGCCGAATGATGAATGAACAAAATAAAAAAAGCTAAACAAACGATGGATACTACTACCGTAAAAAACGGACTTGCCAGCGCTTGTTTTTTATCTTCTGTAAGCAGAATCAAATTCAGCAAAGTGAAAATGAAGCCAAAGGAATATACACCAAGCACATGCTGCGTCACTCTGCTCTGCATAAAATTCTGAAGCGTCCGGGGTGAGAATTGGGTAGTATAAGTAGTCAGGACAACCATTATGGTTGAAAAACTGATCGTGGTCATTGTCAAAATCGCTGTAATCAAAGCGCTATAAAGCGATTTGGCAATGTCCTGGTTGGTCAAAAAGAGATTAGGAATCGCTTTTGATATCATTGGCAGCAGTGCTTGATCGGCAAATGTGACTACTGCTACTGCAAATAATGATATTATCCCGTAAATAGTCGGTAGAAACCAAAAACTGTCTCTAATATTCACTTTTGCTTTTTTAGAATTAGAAGTTGTATTCAACCTATGTCAGCTCGATTCTATAAGATGTATTACAAGCACTCTATTGCCTTTCCTTACTCAAGTTAAACTGGGGAAAAATGACACTAGTCAGAGCAGGAGTTTCTCCAGCCATGGATGATTAGGGTGACATTGGATCAACCCCTGCTTCAACCATTCCTTCTGCCGTTCATTCAACCTTGGAAAAATGTTCTCGAAATCCTGATCATCCTTTTGCTTGGTTTCTTTTGCTTTATACAGTAAAACAATTTCTGGGTTCAAATAGGGAAAGCCTTGTTCTGAGTGAAGGTGCATATGAGAAATGGGAAAAGTGATTTCAGGGTCCCTCCGGAAGACCCAGCGGTCACCATCTCTTTCATTCAATAAGATTTCCAGTTCCTGTACATCCATTTTTGCATGGATTTCATGTACCGGCATTTCCAATTGCTCTAACTGGTTCCATTCTCTCAATTGATGATTCTCTATTACATGGACCTCCCATCCTGACATCGTTTCCTTCAGGAGAGATTGGTCATCACGAAAAATTGCCACCTCAATATCCTGATGCTGACGTGTCTCTTCACCAATATGCAAATCGATTGCCCAACCACCAGCAATGAACCATTTTCCTTCAAAAGCAGCCATCCATTGTGCGGCTTCCTGACACCTCTCAAACATGTTTATCCATCACCTTTCTTGTATAAGTTCTGTACCAATGCGGCCTATGGGAGTGGAAGTAATCATGATCTTCAAGAATTTGGTTCAGACGTTGAGAACTTAACTGAACCTGATCAGGAGTAATCTGTGCCGACCAATAAATATCTGCAGGAAAAACCATCGCTGCATAAAGGGCATAATACTCCCAAAAAACAGATGGAGGTTCTCCATTGAAATATCCATGAATCTGGCCAACAGAAAACGGTATACTAATATTTCGTGAAAAAAGCGCCATTTTATAATATTCATGATAAGGGTCTTCCCAATCATACCTTTCAAAATCTATAACCGCTTCCAACCCTTTGGAGGAGATCATTAAATTGGAAGGATGAAAATCTCCATGACTAAATACCAAAGGCCGCCCCTTGAGCAGGTGCTTGTATTGTTGTACGAATGAATCGATTTCATGCAGATCAACTGGAATAGAATCCATCTCTTTAATGGATGCCATATACTTTTCATACTTGTTATAACGGTATTCTTCCCAGGTCTGCTCTGGCTTTTCCAATGTAAGTGTATGTATTTTTAGCAGAGCTTCTCCCGCTTCCACTCCCGTTTGGTATTGTTGTTTTTCCGTGAGATATGGCAGAGTGAGTTCACCGTCCTGGCCATCGACAAACCCAAAAACCTGCACACATAGCCGGTTAGATTCCAGCATGTAAAGGGCAACAGGCTCAGCCATTTTCACACCCTTTCTTTGTAAATGATGAAGGCATTCAAACTCTTTTTCTTTCCTTTCGAATGCCTCGATACCACTGATTTTTATGAAAAACTGCTCTCCGTCAAAAAGGCTGACTATGAATTTTTCATCTGAGGAAAAACCTTTGTTGACTGGCGTCACGCTTTGAATAGATTGATCAAACAATGTGGCCAGTAATTTTTCGTATTCCATTATGACCCCTCCCAACCTTTATCACTTCTCCCTCCCCATCCTATAACCCTTCTTTGTTAGCGGTGAAACACACATAATGAAGAAATTATAGAGTTTTACTCGAAATGAATTTTGTTACTATTTTCTGCCTGTATTTGAATAGACATACAACGTTTCTTGTCTTTGGAAACGAAAGCTGCCGGATAAATATAAACAGCAACCTCCCTGCTTAAGGAAGGTTGCTGTTTTTTGATATTTTACTCTGTTTCTTCATCCTCGATATTTTCTTGTTCGTGCATATATTGATCGTATTGGACGTTACGCTGGAAATCCACTTTTTCATCCCCGGTGTATCCTTCAATTCCTGTAGAAGCAAAGTTCTCATAGGTTTCCACGTAACCAGAGCCATCTTTATTGTCCATTAACGAAGAATCTTCATAGGTCATACTGCTATCATTGAATGAAGCTACCTGCTCATAAGCGTTCTGCTCATTATACTCTGTTTCTTCGCTGCCTGTATAATACTCTTCCTCTGTTGTCTGCAGAACATCTTCCTCTGCCGGTCGGTCGTCCGAAGCACTTTGATTCGGGGATGCCTCTACTACTGTACGCGCTGTCGGTAATGCTTCCAGCCGCTCCATCGGTATTTCTTTACCAGTGACCTCGCATATCCCGTAGGTTCCATCATCCATCTGCTTTAAGGAATAGTTGATGTCTGCCAATTCTTCTTGCATATGGGCACTTAAGGCGATATCTTTCTCCCGTTCATAGAGCTCTGTTCCTGAATCTGCAGGATGGTTGTCATATTGGGATAATTCGCCGGAAGAAGTATCGCTGGCAAAACCACGGTTGAACCCGAAGTGATCATTCTGTTCAAGCTCTTGCTCGACTTCCTGTTTACGGTCTTCCAGTTGTTTTCTTAAATGATCATACTTCATCTTTATACTTCCTTCCCTGTTGGTATTGTGCTTAGTTTGACCATTGGTTGCATTTTTACCACAATATTGTAAGGGAAAGTTTATTGCAGGCCCACTTTCTTTTGCACTTCAGCTAATTTTGCTTTAGCAATCGGTCTTACTTTTTCCGCTCCTTCTGAAAGCATTCGGTCAACCTTGGTTTTATTTTCCATTAAGTCTTGAAATTTCTTTCGCGGTTCGCTTAATGTCCGGTTCATGACAGAAAATACCTCCTTCTTGATTTCCCCGTAGCTTATCCCTTGTGCAAAAGCTTGTCGCATCTGTTCCGTTTCTTTTTCTGTTGCAAACGATTGATAAAGCGAAAACAGCGTTGATCCTTCTGTCTTTTTTGGGGCATCTGGCGCTGCTGAATCCGTAATTATCCGGTTCACCAGCTTGTTAAGCTTCTTTTCCTCTTCAAACAAAGGAATCGTATTTCCATAACTTTTACTCATCTTACGACCGTCTAAACCGGGGATGACAGCTGTTTCTTCGGTAACAATATAGTCAGGAAGCTTGAATGTTTTCCCGTAAAAATGATTGAAAGAGCCAGCAATATCTCTGGCCATTTCGATATGTTGAATATTATCTTTACCGACAGGCACCTCATCAGATTCGAAAAGAAGAATATCAGCAGCCATCATAATCGGGTAATTGAATAGTCCCATATTAACGCCATCATCCTCTGTTTTCCCTTGCGCAAGATTATCATCCACTTTTGCTTTATACGCATGCGCTCGATTCATCAGTCCTTTATTGGTAACGGAGCTTAAAATCCATTGCAGGTGCACCAACTCTTTCACATCCGATTGACGATAAAACATCGAGGTGTTTGGGTCAAGCCCTAAAGCAAGCCATGTCGCAGCTACCTCATAAGTCAATTGCTTCAATTGTGATCCATCATAAATCGAATTCAATGCATGCAAATCAGCGATGAAATAGAAAGTTTCCCGTTGTTCATCTTCCGCCAGTTCCAAAGCAGGCTTGATTGCTCCGATATAGTTCCCGACATGTGGTGTTCCTGTAGGCTTTACACCTGTTATGGTACGCTGTTTCATACTGCTCCCTCCCTTTCCTAAAAATAAAAAAGAGTTCTCATCCTTTGATCCAATCAAAGGACGAGAACTCTCGCGGTGCCACCTTCATTCGCATAAATCATACGCACTTTTCCATAGCAATCACTATGGACTTCCTTTTATCGGTGGAAGCTCCGTCGCACCTACTGAAACTTTCGGCGCGAACGCTCCGAAGCCCATTCACTATTCCTGCCTTACTGATTCCCAGCAGCCATCAGCTCTCTTAAAAGGAAAGGAATACTTACTCTTCTTCATCGCAGCGTAATTATTGAATTGTTAAAATATTACTCAATTTACCTGTAAAAGTCAATAGGCTGCTGCTGATTAGATTAAGTAGCATTCATGATCAATACCCATACGTTATAAATAACCAACACGGTTACAATCGTTTTTTCTGTAACGGATCCTGTACGGAAGGTGAAAATAAAGCGGAAATGCCGTTTCGATATAGGATAAAATATCGGAATCCCTTTTTTGGTCACATAATCTCCAAGAAGATGGGATACAGCACCGGCGAGTAAGCCATATAAATAGAACCAGGGTACATGCATCCATTCAACTATCACTTGGCAATACACCCACATTACCATTAAAAACAGAATCGAATGGGTCATTTTACGATGCCCGCGAAGCATTACTAAAATGGGAATCATCATCATAACAAATATCTTCAAGTCTTCCCGGTAGGTATCAAGTACGTGTGGGAAAAATAGATAGGCTAATAAAGTGATCAGAAAAAGTAAAATCAGTAACCGCCAGAACTTGCTGCCGAGCCTGGATGCCGGTGTATCGATATCAGGCAGGAGCGCTCCGAAAAGAACGAATACAAAAAACAGTATGACATCCATCGTGTGGACAGGAGCTATGCCGAACTGCTGTAAAATCGTGATGGCAATCACCCCGAAGGTGAAGCCTAAGACTTGGTGTCCAGTTGCTAACATGATGTCTAACCTCTTTATTATGTAATGAGAAAAAGCCTCACAAGTGGAGGCTTTTTCAATATTATCCTAAAAACACAGCGCCGTAAACAAGCGAAAGGAGGATGACAAAAGCCGGATGGACTTTCATTCGCTCAATCAGCAGAAAGCTGGAACTGGCAATCAGGATCAATTGCAGCCATCCTATTTGCATTTGCGCTTCAGCAAAGAACTGCCAAGCCATGAGGCCAAGCAAAATAGCGATAGCAGGCCGGACATATAAGGTCATCCGTTGTACTTTAGGAGAATCTTTATACTTATATAGTAAACCCAGTAAGAAAATCATGACAATCAAAGAAGGGGCTACTGCACCAAAGACTCCAATAAACGCTCCAAGAACCCCTCCCTGCTCATAACCGATGTAGCCCGCCATCTTCGTAGCTATTGGCCCTGGGAGAGCATTTCCTAAAGCAAGCACTTCACTGAATTCCTGGACGGTCATCCAGTCATAGCGCTTGACCACTTCGTTTTCTACTAAAGGAATGGATGCAGGCCCCCCGCCATAACCGAGGATCCCAGGTATAAAGAACGCCAAAAAGATTTGCCAGTAGATCATCCTTCCTCCTCCTTCTTCTCTTCTTTCCGGGCATGGGGGTGCTCTTTTCTCCCTACTGCGGCCAGCAATAACAGTCCGATGATGATTCCCGGATGGAGATTAAGATAGGTAAGCAATAGAAAGATGACGACAGACATAGCCAGGGTCTGTACCCATCCCATTCCTTGCTTCGCCTTATGGAAGAATTGCCAGGTCAACACTGCCAGCATGACAGCCACTACCGGCATGACAGCACTGGTCATTCCCTGTACCCATCCTGCGTCCTGGATAGTCGATAACGATGTCAATAAAATGATCATTAAAAAGATGGTGGGGATGATGGTAGCTAGCACCGCATTGACAAGACCGAACCAGCCACTGACACGATAGCCGATATATCCGGCCATTTTAGTTGCAATTGGACCTGGAAGCGTATTTGCTAATGCCAATAAATCACCGAATTCGTTATCATCCATCCATTGATATTTATCTACCACTTCTTTATGTACCAAAGGGATGGATGCAGGGCCACCTCCGTACCCCAGCATACCAACCCTGAAAAAAGCTAAAAATAAATGCCATTGTGTCACGTTGTATCACCCTTCTCCTGCTCTACCAGACAGCGATTGATCCATCTGTACGTGATTCTGTACCGCCAGCTAAAACTCCGGATTCTTGATTACGGAGGATGACCTGACCTCTACCGAATGCTCCTGAATCAAGAGCTACCTTGATTTGGTGACCTTTTCTATCCAATGCTTGTGCCACTTCTTTTGGAAAGGACGGCTCCACAATTACTTGTTTCCCTTCAACCCATTGCCACCTTGGCGCATCTAAAGCCGCTTGCGGATTCAACTGATAATCGATTAAATTGTTGACTACTTGCATATGACCCTGGGGCTGCATGAAGCCACCCATTACACCGAAGGGTCCTACTGCTTGATTTTCTTTTGTAAGAAAGCCGGGAATAATCGTATGGAAGGTTCTTTTACCACCCTCAAGGGCGTTGACATGATTAGGATCGAATGAAAAATTATGGCCTCTGTTTTGCAGAGCTATCCCTGTCCCTGGTACCACTAACCCAGATCCGAAGCCCATATAATTACTTTGGATAAATGATACCATGTTTCCTTCCCTATCTGCGGTTGCCAGATAAACCGTGCCTCCTTTAGGTGGCTCGCCAGGCTGCGGCAACATAGCCTGCTCTCCAATCAACGAACTTCTTTTCTTGCCATATGTATCAGATAAAAGACTGGCAACGGTATGTCTCATACTACCATGCTCCGTAATATGCGTGAGTCCATCTACAAATGCCAGCTTCATTGCTTCTATTTGTTTATGGTAATCGGCAACACAATGCTGCGTTGAGAAGTCGAATTCTTTGGCTATATTGAGGGCCATCAATGCCACCAGCCCTTGGCCGTTCGGCGGAATTTCCCATACATCATAACCACGGTAGTTTACTGAAATAGGATCTACCCATTCCGGTTGAAAACCTGCCAGATCTTCTTTACGTAAAAACCCGCCATAGCTTTTTGAAAATTGATCGATTTTTTCAGCTATTTCACCACGATAAAAGGATTCTCCATTGGTCTCTGCTATATCACGCAATGTCCTCGCGTGATCAGGAGAAGACCATACTTCACCGATTTCTGGCGCCCGGCCTTCAGGAGCAAATGTTTCAAACCAATAATTGAACTCATCATCTCTCAGGGTTTGTTTGAATACCTCGTACCCCTTTCGCCAAAACTTTCCGAGAATCGGGGTTAAAGCGAAACCTTCTTCCGCGTAAGCAATCGCAGGGGCTAATGTTTCTTTTAAAGATAAGTTACCGAACCGTTCAGAAAGTTCTACCCAGGCTGCTGGTGCTCCTGGTACAGTTACAGGCACCCAGCCATGAACCGGAATCTCCTTATGTCCCATTTCCTTGACAGCATCAATTGAAATCGATTGTGGTGATGGTCCGCTGGCATTCAAGCCATATAATTTATCCTTCATCCATACAAGCGCAAATGCATCTCCACCAATCCCATTGGATGTTGGTTCTACAACAGTCAAACAAGCTGCTGTAGCAATGGCAGCATCGATGGCATTGCCGCCTTTTTTCATCATTTCAATGCCAGCCTGTGCCGCTAGTGGCTGTGAAGTCGCCACCATTCCATTCTTTCCATATGTAGTCATCCGTTGTGAGGGATAAGGGTTGTATAGCGTATCAAAATCCATTAAACCATCCTCCTATCAATTCCATTATTATACTTTATTATTCCAGAGAGGACTCATTTTTCAAAATTTTTTTGCAAAATAAAGTGTTTTTTCTATTCTCGCTTCTATTTTTGTCGAAAAAAACACAAGTGTTCGCACATTTGGTATAATATTGAAAATATAGAAAGGAGGGGGTTACCATTAAAGGAGGGTTAATCAAGCAACAGAGGATTAAACAGCAGATGACTCAGGAAGAGCTTGCTTTTGGGATATGTTCCGTTTCTTATTTGAGCAAGATTGAACATGACTTAATCAAACCGAGCGATGAGATTTATGAACTGTTGGGTAAGCGGCTGGGACTTGAACTTAGTTCTCTTAACGACTCATTTGATAGTGTCATTTACGACCGCCTGCATAGCTGGCATGAATCCATCAAGCACAACGATTACACTACCATGGCAGATATTCACCAATCACTAAAGGAATCGCTGTCAAAAAATTTTCATACTGAATTGAACAATTTGTTTATGATTTTTGAATTCCGATACGCCTTCACCCTCGGTAAATTAGATGACCCCTCTCAAAAAATAGCCATCTTACAAAATATCAAAGAAACTTCAAACCTGGAATACCGCTATTACTTCCATAAAATACTTGGATATTATTACATGCTCGAAAATGAATGGAATTGTTCCATAAAAGAATTGAAACAAGCAAAAAAGACGATTGCAGACTTGCCATTGGACGATAGCGAGCTTTACTATCATATGGGATATGTATATAGCAGACTCGGCAACTTTGCCGAATCGATCTTGTACGCAGAAAAAGCACTGGATATGTACCAGACTACCCTGAACTACACAAAAGTAATTGAGTGCTGTATGTTGATTGCCATTAACTATAATTTACTCCATGTCTATGAAATAGCCAAAGAATACTTTCAAAAAATACTCCATTCGGCTAACGGGTATTTAACAAACGTGGTGCGAGCGAAAGTGTATCATAACCTTGGCTATATTTGCATAAATAATAAACAACATGAGGAAGCTGTAGATTACTTAGAAGCAGCGCTGTGTTTAAAAGAAAACGAACAAACGAATCCTTCCAATACGCTATATTTACTTGCGCTCACACACTATTCTGTCAAAAACATACCAAAAGCGAAATTTTATACCGAAAAAGGTCATAAAATAGCAGCGGAATTTGAGGATCTCAAATATCTATATAAACACTTTATCTTGCTTCATCAAATAGAAGGTACGCTATTACAAGAGATTTTCATAGAAACATTAAGAGAAGAAATTATTCCTTACTTTGAAAAAGCGAATGAAATTGCGGAATACCAGGACGCTTTAAAGTTATTGGGGGAAATCTATTATGAGAATAAGAAATATAAACTTTCCGCCCAGTACTTTAAAATAGCTGCTCAATCAGATTTTCAGGGGAAGGAGGTCTTAATATGAAGAAGCTGTTATTGGTATTCGGTGTCTTGTTTTTGGTCTCCACAGCTGGATATGCCTCCCATGACATTGCAGGAAATGATTCTGATTATCCCGAGGTAAAGTCAATGAGTAATGTTTAATTCATGATTAATTTTACCGTCTTAACAAGACGGTTTTCTCTTGCCCTTTTTCTCCCTCCCTTCCTTCCTATGGTGAAAATTTTCCCAACCTTGTCCAAAAACAGCTATTTTTCAACACTCTTCCTTATCTTCTTTCCCAATAATATTGTCAGAATTTTGTGATATATTTATAGTATAACAATTAAAGGGAGGTCTAGAAATGACGATGAAAACATTTCTCGTTGCTGTCGCTTTAGGTACAGGCCTGATTGTAAGCGGAATGGTTACTCACGCTGATCAAACGTCCAAAAGCCTGAACGCCGATGTCCAAGCATCTGACCAGTCTCCCGTCCCCCTTTCCAATGGCGATGAACTGCCATCAACGTCCGAAGGTGACTCATTTGGAACAAACTCCTTAAAGGTTGACAAGTCTATAGAGAAAGAAAGTGAGATCAATACAGGCAGGTCTGACACATCCAACCACACTACATCTAACCAATCTGCTTATTCCCTGCAAGCTTCCTCCTCTCCTCTTCACTCCCAAAATGCACCTGTTATCAGCCCGGCCACTTACTATCCAGTCGTTAAAGATCCCATCTACTTACTTTACGATAAAGCATTGAACCAACTTTTTAAGGAGGGACAACTCAATTCCTTAACGATTGTATTAGTGATCATCATAGGCTATATGATCCGGTACAAGCAACAGCCCCAGATGAATGAATCATTTCAGCAGACAGCAGACCCTACTGCCAGTTTTCTAAAAAAATATATTCAACACTTCCTGATGATCCTTACCATCATTTGCTTACTAGTCGCCCTGTTCATCGCTAAACAAATATTGGTCTTGTTGATTTGAAAAAGGGAGACAGAAGGAGACCAGCTCAAGCTGGTCTCCTTCACTACGATTAAGGCATTGGCGGTCTTTGTTGATGGCGATCCTTTTCCATTTCTTTCTCAGCCTCCACCTCATGTTTCGTGCTTTTTCGCTTGGAACGAACCATCCAGCTGATGCTAGCTACAAGTAATATCACTATTACTAATACGACGATGATGCTTTCCATCACCCGTCCCCTCCTTTAAAATTCAATCACATGGCCGAAGTATTCACGCTTATTCCCTTCGATGACAATTCCGCTCCCATCAGGGCAGGCATAGATTTTTCTTCCTGTTTCTTTTAATGCCTTTATTGCTTCCATTTGCCTCGAATCTCCCTGCCAATGCGGATAAAAGTGAAAACCAGCCAGAGCTGCTCCTCCATACTCGGATGGATGTAAGGGTGAACCTGCTAAATACTTGGCATCCACATAGTCAGCTGCCAGAATGTTTTCTGTCAAAATCATGGCACCAGCGCTTACACCGATCAACACCCCACCATTTTTTACATAGTCACAAAGCCAGCTAAGCAAGTTCCTTTCTCTTAATCTACTTAAGAAATGAAAAGTATTACCACCAGATAAAAATATTGCATCACAGTTACCTAAATTCCCCAATAGCTTCTTTTCAAACGCCTGGTCAACATCGAAGTATAGGTAATCTATAAAACCTGCTTGATCAAGCTGCTGCTTTGCAGAGTAAAAATATGTACGTTCCAGATCTGTTTGGGATGGAATATAACCTAACTTTGGTTTATCCTTACCAACTAAATTCATAATCCTGTGTTCTAAACCATCAGGCAAATGTGATTTCCATTCACTCAACAACACCATTCGTATCATTCCGCCTCACCTCTATTTATCAATTTAATGGCCTTCGGTTAAACGTTTTAGTTGTTTTCAAAAAAAGGCTTATTCAACAATTGGACCGTATTATGGAAGACTCAGTTTCAAGGTTCTTTACCATAAAAGCGTTAGGGGTGGCTTGGAAACTACTCGCTTTCCTGCGGGGGATCTGGCGAGCTTCCTCGGGCTATCGCCCTGTGGGATCTCGCCTAACCCCTTCTCCCGCGGGAGTCTCGCAGTTTCCCAACCACCCCATCCGAAGGATGAGAGAAACGAATCCCTGCCATAAATGAAGATGTCTTCCATAAGCCATATAAACCTATGATGCATGTTATAAGCACATTTTCATGAGTAGCTCTCCCTATGCTTGAAGGATGGCATACCGAAGTTTCCGTTTTGCTCACTTAACGCAAGGAGGTCCGGGAAATTGCGAGACTCCTATGGGATGAATAGGATCGGTGAGATCCCGGAAGGCGAAGCCTGAGGAAGCTCACCACATGCCCATGGAAAGCGAGTGATTTCCCGGACCTCCAAACGCTCCCAAACGTAACGGAAACAGTTTCTCTCGAAACTGACTCTTCAAGTAAAGGAAGCTTACCTTAAAATCAACACTAGATTTGACAGAGATAACTTAATAAAAGAGGCCTTAAGTCACAGAATGACTCAAGACCTTTCTTTCCTTAATTATACTGCTTTCGGTTTTAACTGCACATCCACATTTCCTCGGGTAGCTTTAGAATATGGACAAACCTGGTGGGCTGATTGTGCTAATGACTCCGCCTCTTCCTGGGTTACACCTTTGATTTCTATATTCAAGACAACTCCTATTTTAAACCCATTATCTTCAGGGTCTTTCATTAAACTGACATCAGCCTTTAATGTTGAATCTATCTCTTTCTTCTCTTTACTTGCCACAAGATTCAAAGCTCCATCATAGCAAGCGGCATAAGCAGCTGCAAAAAGCTGCTCTGGGTTTGTTCCTTTTTCATCTTTGTCTTCATTAGGCATTACCACATTTAAGTCGATCATTCCATCATCTGATTTCACATGTCCATCACGCCCGCCATTCGCAGTAGCATGGGCAGTAAATAATATATCACTCATCTTATTCTCACTCCTCTACGTATTATTCAAGCATTATTTGTTATTCCTTTTTTCCAAGTCTTTCAAACTTTTCTGAGCCCATGTTTGTCCTTCAATGACTCAGGTGCCATTTTCACTAGTTGCTGTAAAATGAAAGCAAGTACTGTTAAATCATCTATAATTCCAAGCCCAATAATAAAGTCCGGAATCAAATCAAACGGAAAAACTAAATAAGTCAGAAATAATAATGTTGATAACCCTTTATGGGAGCGCTTGACTTCAGATGAGGTAAAAAAATCCTTCAAAAAAGGAAGTGATTTGCGAACTTGTAAGATGAACTTTGTACGTCTCCATATCCTTACCATCACACATCCATCTCCTTCCCATATAATAGGTATGTTCCCAATTCTCACTCAATTTATCTTGAAAGCGATGCGCTCAGAGTCGATAATTGCTAATTTCCAGCGAATGATTTAACATTATCAATGGATTGAGAAAACATTAAACTTATGGCAGGTCACTTTCTGATAAAGGAGATGAAAAGGGATGAGAATTGCATTAATCAACGGCACCATCGTTGGAAATAAAACCAAAACCCTTCTAGAAGAAACAGAAAAATTCATTAAAGAAGTATCTGATAAATATGAGACAGACATCATTAATCTGGAAGATTTTGAAATGCAATTCATCGATGGTCGACCGAATGATCAGTACAATGATGATATGCAAAAACTGATCAAGCAAATCGAAGAAGCAGATGCTTATATTATAGCTACTCCGATTTTCCAAGGATCGATCCCAGGGACACTTAAAAACTTATTTGATGGCTTATCTCCACGAGCAATGCGGTATAAGCCGGTTTCCATCGTGGCTAATGGAGGTACACTTCAACATCACCTTGTAATTGAAAATCAATTGAAGCCTATTCTCAACTATTTCCGTTGCCTGGTAACACCAAATTATGTTTATACCCATACGAATCATTTTTCAACTCAGGGTGAATTGATTGACGAAGATGTCCTCAACCGTTTGAAAGTGTTAGCAAATGTCTTTGTAGAGTACATGGAAATGAGCAAGAATCTACCATCTGAAGACTGATCAAAAAGACCGCAGTGAAAGATGAATCTTTCCACTGCGGTCTTTTTTTCATACTTTTGATAACACTTTGCGAACATAATTCTGTGTTTCTTTAAAAGGTGGTATACCCCCATATTTATCTACATTTCCCGGTCCCGCATTGTAGGCTGCCAAAGCAAGTTCATTATTTCCCGCATAGCGATCGAGCATTTGTTTCAAATATTTAGTGCCAGCCATAATATTTTGCTGCGGATCAAATGCATCCGTGACCCCAAGTCCTCTTGCGGTATTCGGCATCAGCTGCATCAGTCCTTGCGCACCCACATGACTGACCGCAGATGCATTAAAATCTGATTCATGCTGGATGACTGAACGAATCAAGTTTTCTTTCACTCCAAATGTCTTTGACGCCTTTTCAATCAACTGGTCAATAGCTTCCCTTCCTGTACTGGAGGGTTTAGGTGACGAGTTTAATGAAAAAGTCGCAGGATTTGGCTGAGTCTGGAAAGCAGTAACGGTACTCACTGGTTCAGCAGATGGTGATTTTTGTTCAGGTTCTGTGGACATAGCTGCCTGCAAAAGACTTTGAAAGGCCATATCCATCAAACTGTCCGCCATGGAGCTTTTTCCTCCGCTCATTGCTGACATGGCCTGCATCTGTATTACTTGCTGCATACTTCTTATATCCATCTCTCCACCCGCTTTTTCTGTTATTAGATACTAACATTTTACAATTATTTTCACCATTCAACAATATTCCCCAGGAAATAATTATTTTCACTCCATTAGCTGCTTTCCTATCAGCCGCAACTTTTATTTTTTCCCGAAATAGAATATTCCGGTAAGCACACCGATGGTAGACATAATTGCAGAGACTACGAGCATGGGTACTGCTCCGAATTGGGCGACTATTGGTACAGATAGTGCAGTCACTAGCCCGCCGCCTAGTAAAGGCTCATAAACAAGCTGCTTATACCCGAAGGCTTCGAATGCCGGTGAGTCATTATCGGGATCTGTAATTCTCATGAGTAATAGTCCAGTTGCTGTGACACCCATGGATTGGCCAAAATCTCCAATTCCACGTTCAAACCAGTACCTTGGAATAATTCGCGGAGCTAAGATCAAGAATCCAGCAATGTTCCACGCGATACCAGCGACTGCCAGAACAAGGAATGGAACAAAGTATTCTCCGATCACATCAATGGATACAGAAGCTATGGCTGTTAGAATAAGAATATCCAGTGCAAAACCTTGAATACGGGCGATCATTCTGCGATCGACCACTTCATGACGGTCTGTCTTATCAAAAATCAGCTGCAATAGAATTCCACCAATCATAGCGATAGGGAATAACGGAACATAAGTCATTACTTCACTGTTTGTCCAGGCTCCCCAAGTCACACTTTCGAGCCAGATCAAACCTTGTAATAATCCATAACCAATCAAAACAGCCAAAGAAACGATTGCAAAGTGGAACGACAAAGGTTCGATCGATTCTGGACGCACTGTCATACTTGCTGCTGGCTCACGATTCTGGAATTCCATAATTCCTTGTTTCTTCAAACGCGAAAAGTCTTTTACATTCTTTACAAGTTTTGTTTTTCCGCTGCGGATCCCCCAGTTGATCAAGATGATTCCGAAAATGACCCCAGATAAGATACCGACCGTTGCAAGGCCGATGGCCAGGTCAAAGGCTTCCGGAAAACCAAGTTCCTCAAAGGTTCCTGCCATACCGGCAGCTGTTCCATGGCCGCCTTCAAAAGCAACTTCAATGAGCGCACCTGCCATTGGAGGAATATCGTAAAACGGAACTAAAATCAATAATACGACCAATAAACCAATTACATACTGACCCCAGCCAATCGCCCAGCCAAAGGCTAACTGCGGCCCGCCATAATTCCATATTTTCTTTAATGTAGGTGTGGTTGCCCCGAGAAATAATGCCGCAAAGACAATATTGATCATAAGTCCAGGCAATGCTTCCCATACCTGAAGAATCCCTTCTGTCATTACCCCATTTGCCAGGAAATGATCATCAGCGAAAAGCTTTCCCAATACTTGAGGACCTAAAATAAGTGCTAAAAAGCCGCCAATGATCGATGAAGGTAAGAATAAATTCTGAAAAAGCGGTATTTTGATACGTATCAATTTTCCTAATAATAAAAAGATGGATATATAAATTAATGCAAAACCTATCTGGTCTGGTGACATAAGAAAATCTCCTTTACTTTATAAATCTTGCAGAAATATACCCTCTTCCATTAATCCCCAAACCATTGAAAACATTCCGTATATTGCGAAAAATCATTCATCAAGTTACCCCTGATTGACCGCTCGGCATGAAGAGTTTCATAAAATTAAAGTTTCCTTAATAGTCTTAAAGGTAATGAAGTATTATAATTGAATTTAAAACGTCTTAGTTATTGGAGTGTTATATGTAATGGAAGCATTAATCATCTTTGTTGCCCAGTTAGTACTAGTGCCAATTGTAACGATTCGTACCATACTAGTCGTTAAAGGAATTCGCAATGTCGCTGCCTTCATTGGAATTTTTGAAGGGTTTATTTATGTCATTTCTTTAGGACTCGTATTTAGTGATTTATCAAATATATGGAATATGGTCGCGTATGCTTTCGGGTTCGGTATCGGGCTTTTCCTAGGGAGCATGCTGGAAACCAAACTGCAAATCGGCTATGTAACCTTCCAGGTTAATCTAATGAATCGGAACGAGGAATTAGTCCGAACTCTCCGGGCATCCGGCTTCGGTGTTACCACCTATATCGGTGAAGGTATAGAAGACCACCGTTATCGACTGGATGTATTGGCGAAAAGAAACCGCGAAAAAGAGTTCATGGAAATCATTGATCACATGGACCCTAAAGCTTTTGTCGTATCGTACGAACCACGCACATTCAAAGGTGGCTTCTTGACTAAAAGAATGAAAAAACGTCAGGAACAGGCGGAGTCGAACGCCTGAATACAAGTCGGTGCCTTTACCATACAAAACGAAATAAACAGTTGTACTAACTAAAAACGAAGCCCCCATAGCGGCATATCGCCTGCCGCTATGGGGGCTTCTTTAATTACCTATAAATATTTTCTTCAAAAAACCGGTGATACCTTTATTTTCCTGCACCGTTTCGCTGGTACTTTCTTCTTCCGCTTCTTCGAGGAAAATTTGTTGTTTTTCAATCGCATGATCATAGGTAAGTACAGCTCCGATATCTGTCTGCGTTTCTCGGTTTGATATTGTAGTATGATGCATGCCATGTTTATCAGCCACAGCTTTATAGTCCTTCAAAAAACGGTAGCTGATATTGCCATTCAAAAGCAGCTTGGCTTTGGGATTGGCCTTTATCTCCCGTTCTAAGTCATCTAACCCTTTATTCTTCATTACTTGCCCTTTGGTCAGAGCTAATACGATCCGCTCACGAAGCGTACCTAAAAAACGTTTCCTCTCAGCCGGCTTTGTTTCCCTTGCTCCATATATTCCTTCTTGCAGATAATCATCGACATCTTTTTTCAATGCTGACACTCCTAATGAACAATCGGTACACTGTAAATTTACTATAGTTAAAAAATCAATTCAATTCAGGTACAATCACTTCGATATGGCTTGTCTTCACTTCCATCTCAACTGGTAAGCGATCCCCTTGTTCGCCATCTACATTTGTCACTAGGGGTTCAGGGGATGAAACTTTCAGATGTTTAGCCGTAAAGTATTCAACATCTTCCTCTTCTTTTAATTCTCCTTTAAGAATTGCTGTTGCGATAGAAGCTAACCGGATCATATTAACCTGCTTGATGACATAGCAATGCAGCATGCCATCATCTACCTTCGCTTCAGGTGTCAGCTTTTCAAACCCTCCGGTAGACCGTGTCAAAGCAGCCAGAAATAGTAAGGAGTCTCCCTCCCATTTCTTTTCATCATATTCAATATTCAAAGGATAAGCCCTGTTTGAAGTTAACTCTTTCAACCCCTCCAACACATAGGCAAGCGGTCCTAACTTCGTCTTTTGCTCTGGTGTGACATCATAAGTAGCTTCCGCGATAGCACCGACTGCTACAATGTTGACAAAATAACGGTCGTTGAATTCCCCAATATCCACCTTCTTGGTATGGTCTGATTTCAACAGCTTTATTGCTTCCTCTGGATCAAGAGGGATATTCAAAGCACGGGCGAAATCATTGACAGTACCTAATGGAATAATCCCCAACTTTGGTCTATGGACCTGATCCACCAGCCCATTGATGGTCTCATGCAATGTTCCATCTCCGCCTAAGGAAACGACCATATCATATTCCTTGGTACAGGCATCCTGACAAAAATAAGTGGCGTCCAACTCTTTCTCCGTTTTGCTGACCGTAGACTCGTACCCTTTTTCTTTTAATATTGCTTCTATCTGTTCAATGTATTCCAACGCATTTTCCTTGCCGGAAGAAGGGTTGGCTATGATCATCGCTTTCACGAATCTCCACACTCCTGCCTCTAAGCTTTTCAGCTTGGTATTTAAAAATAGTCTAGTCCTTCAGACTTGTACCACATATTAATTAACACGAAACTAAACCAACATTTTTCACCTATATTTGCCGAATTCTATCTTGATAAGTCGGATATTGCTATAATTTATATTAAAACTTTGCTAACATGGGAAAGTGAATAATATAGCAAATGAAACAGGCTTTAAATTCCAACATCGGAAGGGGTATATGAAATGAGCACGAACAAACCGAGAATTGTTGTCCTTGGTGCTGGATATGCCGGTATGATGACAACAAAGCAATTGACTAAAAAACTTAGCCCGGAAGAAGCAGAAATTGTTCTTGTAAACAAGCATAACTACCACTACCAAACAACCTGGCTTCATGAAGTTGCGGCAGGTACAATCAATACCAATCAGGCCCGTATTATGATCAGCGATGTAATCAACCCGAATCGGGTACGCTTAGTCTATGATTCAGTGGTCAAAGTGAATAAAGACAAACAAAAAGTGTCCCTGGAAAATGGCGAGCTTGACTATGACTATCTTGTCATCGCACTTGGCTTTGAAACCAACACATTCGGAATCAAAGGGATGAAAGAAAACGCATTTTTCATTCAGGATGTGGATAGTTCCCGTCAAATTTACGAACATATTGAATACCAGTTCGCCAAATACAACAATGAAGAAAATCCAAAAGAGGAAAGCCTGGCTATACTTGTCGGTGGAGGCGGGTTCACTGGAATCGAATTCGTCGGAGAGCTTGCTGAACAGGTCCCTAAACTTTGTAAAAAGTATGATATCGATCCGAACATTCCACGCATCATCAATGTGGAAGCTGCACCTTCCATCATGCCTGGTTTTGATGAAGAGCTTGTTGCCTATGCGAAAAAATCTCTTGAAGAACGTGGTGTAGAGTTCCGGGAAGGCGCTAAAATCGCTGAGTGTAAAGAAGACGCTTTCGTCGTCAACGAAGGCGAAGAGATCAAAGCCGGAACGATCGTATGGACAGGAGGGGTCACTGGAAACTCTATCCTAAGTAAATCAAGATTCGAATTGACAAAGGGGAAAGTCACAGTGGAAGACACGCTCCTGGCCCCAGGCGAAGACAATATCTTTATTCTCGGGGACTGTGCATGGGTAATGAATAAAGAAGAAGACCGACCATACCCGCCGACTGCTCAGTCTGCCATGCAGCACGCTGGTACCTGTTCCACTAACATCAAAGCATTGCTTCATAACGAACCGTTGGAATCTTTTGTTTTCGATAACAAAGGAACCGTCGCTTCTCTTGGAAAGTCTGACGCCATGGGAACCGTATTTGACGATAAGAAACTATACGGAAAGACAGCCTCTTCCATGAAAAAGGTTATTGATAATCGTTGGCTCTTCCTGCTTGGCGGTCCAAAGTTAACACTGAAAAAAGGAAAGTTCCGCCCATTCTAAAACGGTTTCCAAGCACTATATCTTGAGGAGGTTATTTCATGAAAAAAGGAACCCTTTACTTTTTCCTGGCGGCCCTCGTTACTATTGTTGGGTATGCCCTCACGAGCCGTACATTGGAAGATACACGAGATTTCCGCTAATATAGCCCAATAAATATAAAACAGCCTCAGGTGACAGATCCTCTCATCACCTGAGGCTGTTTTGGTTTATTGATTTTTATTTTGAGATGATGCATCGCTCGATGAAGACTGCGTGTTATTAGCCGTAGAAGCATCAGTGTCGTTGACCATTTCATCCTTTGCTTCTTTAATCTTGCCACCAGCTTCTTGAAGCTCTTCTCCAGCTTCCTTCGTAGCAGCAATCGCTTCTTTTGCATCATCCTGCACATCGGTTACTTTATCCAAAATATCTTCATTCGCTTTTTCATAGATATTCCGCAGGCTGGCAACTGCCTCTCTTAGTACAGCAGATGTATCCTGGATACGCTCCATGAGATCCTCTTTTGTACCCGATGGGTTCTCCTTCACATCAGCGGCAAATTGCGAAATCGTTTCTTTTGCCTGATTGGTATTATCAAGAACCTTTTTTCGTGTTGTAGAATCGATCATTGCAAGTGCTCCCCCAGCAACTGCACCGATTACCATCGCCTTCACTAGTTTACTATTTTTTTGCTCTGGTGTGTTTTGTGCTTGAGTTTGAGTTTGTTGTTCCATCTAACCACTCCTTAAAAGGGATAAATAATAATTATTGTTCCTTACTAACAGTAATGAGTTCCTATCCTTCTATATAGTTACCTTTCTTGAATAAAAGTTAAACTGCAAATTTTTCCCTTCCCTTTCCAGACTTATCAAATACTATTTTGATTATAGATTCAACATAAATCAAAAAAATCTGTCCCGGCATGAACGCCAGGACAGATTTTCTACACTATCCACCAAAAAAGAAATCAAAGATATTTCCTGCAGCGGAAGCTTTTTTATTATAAAATTCCGAGTAGCCACAGTTTTCACAAGAGACAACCGTAAATTTATTGTTTTGAATATCCATCATTTTTGATAACCCGGAGCCTGTCATTGATACATCTTTTGTAGTGGCGTCAGTGCTGCCACATTTAATACAACCTTCACCTGTATTCATTCTTTATCCTCCTCCAGAATCGTGTTATTAACCTATACGATTCTCGGGTTGGAAAGTTTCATACTTTAACTTTAGGCTCCGCTAAATATCAGTGTTAATGTTACAGGTAATCTCCCTTTAATTGAAGACTCAGCTTCGAGATAATGGGGTCCGTTACCATGAGATAAAGGGGATGATTCGTGAAACAACTCGCTTTCCTGCGGGGGACCTGGCAAGCTTCCTCGGGCTAAAGCCCTGCGGGATCTCGCCTAGCCCCTTCTCCCGCGGGAGTCTCGCCGTTCCCCTTCCCATCCAGCCAGTTTTGTACTAAACGGACCCTTCAGTAAGTGTATAACTAAAACCTTCATCTAGACGCATATATAAAGGGCAAAATGTCTTTTTTCATTATGATGGGCCTGTCCAATAGATGATTTCGAGAACTTCCTATGGTAAAGGGGCGTAGGGAAACGGTGAGACTCCTCGAAAATGGTACGCATTTCCTTCGTGCGTGGGTTAGGTCAAGATGAAAATTCAAAGTCCTGTGGGATATGCGGGATCGCTGAGGCCCCGCAAGGCGAAGCCTGAGGAGACTCAGCACACGCCCACGGAAAGCGAATCGTTTCCCGGAGCCCCTAAACTCCAACAATATCACGAAATCAAGTCTTCGACTTTTCTGCCCTATAATTGAATTAGCTAAAAAAGGAGGGGATTACTCCCCTCCTTTCAGAATTAAAATGGAAATTCACGATATTCATTTTGCACACTGATCCATTTTTCAGTTGTGAATTTATCGATGGCCCACTGGCCGTTGAAACGGCCGACACCGGAATTTTTTTCACCGCCGAAGGCTACATGTGCTTCATCGTTTACAGATTGATCATTGATATGAATCATCCCTGTTTCAATTTGATCAGCAACCAGGGCACCACGGTGACGATCTTCTGTAAAGACGGAACCGCTCAACCCATAAGGGGTGCCATTAGCAAACCGGATTGCCTGTTCTTCATCTTTCACTTGGATGATCGGCATGACCGGACCGAAAATTTCATTTTTTGCAATCGGCATTTCATTGGTCACATCGGTCAATACGATCGGATCCATCAGGTTGCCTTTGACATCGCCGTCAACCAACTTCGTTGCTCCTTGCTGGACACTTTCCTCAATGTCGTTCTGGATACGCTCGACTTGGTCACGGTTGATCAATGGTCCTACTACCGTATTATCCTCGGACGGGTCCCCAGCTTTCAGCCCTTCTACTTTCTTCTTGAATGCTTCCACAAATTCATCATGGACCTGCTCATGGACAATGACTCGGTTGATCGCCATGCAGATCTGTCCCTGATGCAGGTATTTTCCAAATGCAGCTGCTTCTACAGCCTTATCGATATCTGCGTCTTCGAGAACGATCATGGCATTATTACCGCCTAGTTCCAGCGTCGTTTCTTTAATGTTTTTCCCTGCAAGTTCACCAATGTGACTGCCTACTTCTGTGGAACCTGTAAAGGAAAATACTTTGGGAATCGGATGAGTCAGGAAGTCATCTCCGATTTCAGAACCGCGGCCGACCACTACATTCAATACACCTGCCGGAAATCCAGCTTCCTCAAATAAATCCGCAATTAACAGCCCAGCGGTAACCGGTGCATCTGATGCAGGTTTCACTACTACCGTATTACCAGTTGCGATTGCAGGAGCAATCGAACGCAACGCTAAGTGGAATGGGAAGTTCCATGGACCGATGACACCTACTACTCCCTTCGCTTTACGATACACACGGTTTTCTTTTCCGGGCGTATTGGAAGGTAAAATCGTACCTGTCATCCTTGTCGGAAAGGAAACAGACTCTTTCACAATCGCTCTGGCTGCCTGAAATTCAATTTCTGATTTGATTTTTGTACTGCCTGATTCCTTGACCAGCCAATCGATTATTTCCTCTTTCCGATTATCCATCACTTGGACAAGCCTTTCAAAATAAGCTTGTTTTTCAGCGGGAAGCACCTTCTCCCATTCTTTTTGTGCCTGTTTTGCGCCTTTATAAGCTTTATCCAAATCCTCTGCATTTGCCGAATGGATGACTCCTATCACATCTTCTGTATAAGGATTGATGTTTTCTACCTTTTTATCACTTGAGCCTTCTAGCCATTCTCCGTTGATATATTGTTTCGTGAACTGTTCTTGGCTCATCGTTAAATACCTCCAATGTTTTATTGTACATATCCTATTTTCCACCTGGCAGAAGAATTCAAACAATAGAGGATGCTCAAGCGTTTCAAGGGTCACTCAAGCTTCAACAACATATCAACGTGGGGGATGCCATCATCCATATAGACATCTGAGATCTCCTTGAATCCGAAAGAGCTATAAAAATGGAGAAGATGTTCTTGACCCTGAAGGAATACTTCCTCCACCCCACCTCGCTTTTTAATAGCTGCAACAGCTTTATTCATAAGCTGCTCGGCATATCCCTGTCTCCGGTAGTCCTGGTTGACCAGCACTCTCCCAATCGAAACATATGGATACTTTTCCCCTGCAGGCACTAACCTGCAATAAGCAATGATCTCATCGGCTTCTTCAACCCAAAGATGTGTGGAAACTTCATCGTAGCCATCCAGCTCCGGATACGCGCATTCTTGTTCTACTACAAATATATCCACCCTTAATTTCAGGATTTGGTATAACTTCTTATTAGATAATTGTTGAAAAGACTGTTGCTTCCATTCCAATGGCTTTCACTCCTTAGTGTGATCGAATAAATGTATACAATTGTTAGAAACTAGAAAATATCATCCTTAAACTCTCATTTCCGGTTTTATCCGACTTTAGACAGGGAAACTGCCTATTATTCAATAAATATTATAGTTATAAAGGGGGATTTAAGCATGTTGACTAAATTTTTGCCGATCGACTTACAAAAATACTTTCAAATGTCTAAACGACAGCGGCAGCATGAGCTTCAAAAAACGCTGTGGTTTACACCTTTTGTCTATGTTGCATCCGCTTTACTGCTTATTGCAATTACACTCTATTTAGATTATCAAGTGGAATTATCACAATATGTACCTTCCTCCTTACATGCTCAGGCCTCTTCTTCCCAGACGTTGCTAGCCGCACTGATCGGTGGCATTCTGACTCTAAGTGCCTTTACGTTGAACTCCGTCCTTGTTGTATTGACGACATTCAGCGGTCAATTTTCACCTCGGATGCTGGTAAACTTCGTCGCTGATCGAAAAACGCAGCATGTACTCGGGATTTTCCATGGAAGCTTTGTGTATGTACTCGTCGTCTTCCTGTTTGTCACCAGCCAGCGGAATGAATACTTTGTAGCCATCCCCGGGACAACAGTACTTCTCGCTTTCCTTACCGTAATGGTTTTTATTTTCTTCATTAACCACGCTGTCACCTGGATGCAGGTGCATAATATAACCATTACGATGAACGATGCTTCAAAAGAAATCATTAAAGAATCGCTCCGTAATGAACTAGAGGAATACCGGACCAAAGAACCCGGTGACTTATATGATCGCTACAAAGGCGAAGAAGTGATTGTCACCGCTCCACGAGTAGGATACATTCAATTAATCCAGTTCAAAACTATATTAGAAGAAGCAAGAAAAGATGACATTATCATCAAGCTGCATGCAAAAGTGGGTGATTTCAGTTTAGAAAATAACCGGCTCTTTTCCTATTGGGGGCCAGGTAAAGAAAATGTAGATGAAGAGAAATACCGCAGTCTTATTGAGATCGGTCATAAAGAAACGGAGATTCAAGACATAAAAATGGGTATGACCAAGCTAGCTGAAATCGGGGTCAAAGGTATCGGGAATAACGACCCGAACACTACCATCAATACGATCCATCAGATGGCAGACCTCCTTGTTTCGGTTGATAGTTATATCACCTTCACCCCTTATTTGAATGATAAAGAAAAACAAGTGCGAATCATCATGGACTCCGAGGACTTCGGTTATTATTTATATCGAGGGTTCGGATATATACGGCATTATGCACGAGGAAATTATCCGATTATCACAGAAATAATCGTCGCCCTCACGTTGGCAGCCCAAACCATCGACCCCGATAAACATGATGCACTTTGGGATTTCGCCAATAATACAGTGGATCATATCGGTACGGAGTTCATTTATGACATGGACAGGAAGTACTTGCTAGATAAATTATATGACCTGTCTTTAATGACTGATCATGAACTTGATTACTACAAGGCTGAACGCAGACTTTTAAAGGTCCAGCCTACTGACTTCTAACGTACTATCTGATTGATTTGTAGGCAGCAATGAATTCATCAGGGGGTGTGTTTAATTTGAATGGGATCACCCCCTGATTTGTGTGTAAATACAATAATCCTATCCCCTCCCTGACTGGGCGGTAGGAGATATCAAAAACGTTTTTCAAGGCAAAACGATAGTCACGCGAAGTGATTTCACATTCAGTCAATACCAGTTCATGATTGGTTTCCACATAATGCTGTCCATCAATATCCACTTTCCTGACTGTATCGATATAAGGCTGGGCTGCTATCATTCTCCACCTCCAAAAAGATATAAGTTATCGTACATTGTAGCGCATAATATATGAATTATCATTGTTACTGCTCTTTAATTATTGTTGACATTTCTGTCTAATTTACATACGATACATATATGCACATATACTCATATAAACAAATTAAAGAAGAGAGGGCTTAACATGTCACACCATCATCATCACCATGACCATACGACAGGTAATATAAAAGTGGCATTCTTTCTTAATTTTACTTTCACTATCATAGAAATCATCGGCGGCATTATGACAAATAGTATGGCTATCTTATCCGATGCGCTCCATGATTTAGGCGATTCCTTGTCTTTGGGGCTTGCCTGGTTCCTTCAGAATTTCTCTAAAAAAGGGAAAACAAAGAATTTCTCTTTTGGCTACAAGCGTTTTTCTTTATTGGCAGCCTTGATCAACAGCATCGTTTTAATTGTCGGGTCGGTCTTCATTTTGACAGAAGCCATCCCACGGTTACTAAACCCTGAGCAACCGGATGCCGGGGGAATGATTATCCTTGCCATATTAGGTATTATCGTTAATGGTGCTGCTGTTTTCCGGCTGCGCGGCGGGGAATCGATGAATTCGAAAGTGATGACATGGCATCTGCTTGAAGATGTTTTGGGTTGGGCAGCTGTCCTGCTGGTAAGTATCGTCATGTTCTTTACAGATTTACCAATTCTCGATCCAATCGCATCCATCGGTATCACGATCTTCATTTTATATAACGTAGTCAAGAATCTGTTTAAAACGATGCGCTTGTTTTTAGAAGGCGTCCCTGAAAATATCGATTACCATGATATCATTGAAAAAATGAACCAACTGCCAAATGTAGAGTCGACGCACCATACCCACCTTTGGTCCCTGGATGGGGAGCATCACGCTTTCTCCACTCATATCGTAGTGCCTAAAGGGGCTACCAAAGACCAAGTCTGTACAATCAAAGAGCAAGTAAAGGAAATTATCGAACCCATCCACTTAGACCATATTACGATCGAGATCGAGTATGAGGATGAGCGATGTTCCGTCATGGAAAACGATGACGAAAAAGGAGAGGTGCAGCATGGATGATTCTAACTTTGTAGACCTGGACGAGGAAACATTATTTCTCGTGTCTCAAACCTTTAAAGCACTATCGGACCCAACAAGAATCAGGATATTGAATTTGTTATTCAACCGGGAGTTCAGTGTCAACGAAATTTCTGAACACCTCCACCTACGCCAATCGACTGTTTCTCATCAATTACGTTTCTTAAAAAATCTGCGCCTCGTTAAATTCCGGCGTGAAGGAACTTCCATCTATTATTCTCATGATGACGAACATGTATTGAACGTATTGAATGAAACGATTCAACATGCATTGCACCATTAAGAAGGCAAGCACCAAAAACCAACAGCATAACTCTCACCATAATAAAAAAATCGCGTCCCAGCTAAGCCAGGGCGCGTTTTCTTATTATAGTTCCAGGGTTTCTGGTGTAGTATCTCCTTTATTCATCAGCCTAACCTGTTCTGGAGTGATTTTAAGAATAATGTATTCTGGATCCTCCGGGCCATCGAACCAGTTTTTCATATAATCATTCCAAAACTGTTCCTTCAGCTCTTTATCTTCTTTAATTTCAGCTTTCCCTTCTACTTCCAGGTAGGCATCTCCAAATCCCTCTCCTTCATAGCCGATCAGGATATGCACATAGGGGTTAGCTTCTATTTCTTCAGCTTTATGAGTCTCTTTGTTGGTCGGGGTATATAATGTTAATTCTTTATTGAAAAACGTCATGTAGCGGGAATGGGGACGGTTATTTTTCACCGTTGCCAAAGTTCCTACCTTATTGTTCTCCAATACCTGGAATACTTTATCTTTTAACTCCTGATTGTTCATCGCTGTCATCTCTCCTTCCATTTTGGTTAGTTTTCCTTAAGGGAAGAAAAGTTAAACACACGAAGTAAATAGTTTCTTGCTATTTTACACTTGTCCGTTCAGTAACTGACTAGAAACCTTCATTTATCAAGCTTTATTAAGTCTTTTTTCCAGCATGAATACCCACATGAAAGTCAGTGCTTGCTGTAATTCAACCGGGAGGCCCTTCAGCCGTTTATCACTCACTCCACGTTTATATACACCGTGACCATCGATAACTTTCAAGCCCATTTCTTCAGCCATCGTTTCAAATTCCCACGGCATCATCGTATTGCAGATGACGTCTTCCCCATATAACCGGCGGTAACTATTTTTACGTGGGGCCGCTGTCGGACCGAGAACTCCAATGCATAACTTCCCGCCTGGACGAAGGATTCGTATCATTTCTTTTAAGCCATCAGAAGGAACTTCTGTCCACTCCAGACAATTGATCGCCATGATGGCATCAAAACTTTCTTTTTCTATATCCAATCCAGCCAGGTCCCCCTGCATAAACGTCAATTCCTCTATCTTGAGCTGACGTTTGGCTCGTTCAACCATCGCTGGAGATATATCGATCCCTGTCACTTGATATCCTGCCTGATGTAAACGGTAGGAGCCATACCCATCCCCGCAGCCGATATCCGCGATGGAAGCATCTGGTGCAATATGTTTTTGCATAAAGGGAATGATCGTTTTCCGACTTCCTTCATCCCACATGTCTTTACTGTTCTGGTTCCAAAAATCAACACGATCGTCCCATTTACGTTCAGCTTCTTTATGCCATGCAAACTTTTTATTCATGCCTTCTTCCTCCTGTCTGTACGCTACATAATATATTTCTACAGTTTATGTATAAATCCTTTCACGAGAAAAATCTTGCATATAGCTATTGAGTTCGTTATCATTAAAACACAAGATAAGCCAATCAAACAACACCAAAAACACAATATATAGTATCAGCGAATAGCGGATGCCACAAGGCTTAATAGGGAATCTGGTGCGAAGCCAGAACTGCCCCCGCAACTGTAAGTGCTGACGAAACGGACATCCACTGTGCAATAGATGCATGGGAAGGACCGGATTAGGCGGAAGCACAAGTCAGGAGACCTGTCTCTATTCGCATCAAGTTTCGACTTCTTCGGGGATTGAGAAGATGAAACGATGGAATGAAGAGACACTCTATCAGCCTTTTCGATACCTTCTCCTTGTTCCATGGTTTCATCCGCTCAAGTGAGCGGTTTTTTTATTATGTTAAAAGGAGTGAAACCATGGTAGAAACATATGCCCCTCAAAATATCGATTGGAATAATTGGTTGAAAGCACGAGAGAATCGCTTTCCCCACCTGGATTTGAATCCTATCAAAGAAAGACTAACCACCATTGACACTGTTTCTAATGACGAACAAGCGAACTACTTAATTCTAGAAAGCCTTGCTTTAATTGACGAACAGAACCCTGACTGGACTTATTTCGCTGCCGAATTGCAGCTTGAAAACATGTATAGGACTGCTGCTAATAATAGGAACAACAAAAAGCCATACCGTGACTTTCATCGAATGATCACTAGTATGATTGAAGAGGGAATTTACGATCCTAATTTGCTTGAATCTTACACCCTCTCTGAAATTACAGAGTTGGAACAGGCTATCCTGCCAGAGCGAGATAAGCAGTTGACTTATATCGGCCTGAAAACCCTCCATGACCGTTACCTTGCAAAAGATAAACAAGGCAGGCTGTTTGAACTACCTCAGGAACGATTCATGATCATTGCCATGACTTTAATGGAAAAAGAAAAGAAATCTCAACGCCTCCCTCTTATTAAAGAAGCTTATTGGGCACTCAGCAACCTGTACATGACAGTAGCCACACCTACCCTGGCTAATGCCGGGAAAAGTTATGGACAGTTGAGTTCATGTTTCATCGATACGATAGATGACAGCTTGCAGTCTATTTTTGATAGCAATACAGACACCGCCAACCTAAGCAAGCACGGTGGCGGCATCGGGGTCTATCTCGGTAAAATCAGAAGCCGGGGAAGTGATATCAAAGGATTCAGCGGGGTATCGTCAGGCGTGATTCCATGGATGAAACAACTGAATAACACGGCAGTAAGCGTTGACCAGCTGGGTCAACGCCAGGGAGCAATTGCCGTTTACCTTGATGTATGGCATAAGGATATTTTCTCTTTTTTAGATGCCCGCCTGAATAATGGTGATGAACGTCAGCGTACGCATGATTTGTTTTCCGGTGTATGCATCCCGGATATTTTTATGGAAGCTGTTGAAGCAAGAGACGATTGGTACTTATTCGACCCGCATGAAGTCAAAGAAATCATGGGATTTTCTTTAGAAGATTACTATGACGAAAATAAAGGTGGAGGATCGTTCCGGGAAAAATACCAGGCTTGTATTAACCATCCCTCTCTGACAAAGCAATGTATCCCAGCCATCGAAATCATGAAACGCATCATGGTCAGTCAATTAGAAACCGGAACACCTTATATGTTTTACCGTGATGAAGTCAATCGCAAAAACCCCAACGGCCATGCAGGGATGATTTATTGCAGTAACCTCTGCACCGAAATCACGCAGAATCAAAGCCCTACAATTCAAGAAGAGCAATACGTCAAAGATGGCAAACTGCATATCGTCCGGGAACCGGGTGACTTTGTGGTTTGTAACTTATCCAGCATCAATCTAGGCAAAGCGGTACCAGAGGGTGTTCTGGAAAGGCTGGTTCCCATTCAGGTCAGAATGCTTGATAATGTCATCGACCAGAACACCATCCCTGTGATGCAAGCCAAACTAACTAATCAGAAATATCGCAGTATAGGACTTGGAACATTCGGCTGGGCTCATCTGCTTGCCCTTAAGCAAATCAAATGGGAATCAGAAGAAGCGGTTCACTACACCCATGAGGTTTATGAAAAAATCGCTTATTATACGATTCAGGCAAGTATGGATTTAGCCAGGGAAAAAGGTTCCTACCCGGCTTTCCAAGGCTCGGATTGGGACACTGGTGAGTACTTTACTAAGCGCGACCTCAGAAGTAATTCAAAAATCGATTGGGATAATCTTCAGAGGGATGTGGCTGAACATGGAATAAGAAATGGTTACTTAATGGCGATAGCTCCTAACTCCAGTACGTCACTGATCGCCGGAAGCACCGCCAGTATCGACCCTATTTTCAAAAAGTTTTATTCCGAAGAGAAAAAAGACTATAAGATACCAGTGACAGCTCCCGATTTATCACCGGAAACCTACTGGTACTATAAAGCGGCACATGAAATCGATCAACACACCAGCATCGAGCAAAACTGTGCAAGGCAAAAATATATCGACCAGTCCATATCGTTCAATTTTTATGTCAAAAACACAATCAAAGCAAAAGAGCTGCTTCATTTACATCTTAGTGCCTGGAAAAACGGCTTGAAAACCACCTACTATACACGCTCAACTTCGAGTCAGCAAGATTTCGAATGCGAAAGCTGTTCATCTTAAGGAGGATTAGACATGACTAACACCTTAAAGAAACGTAAAATCGCAGACCATCAGGCTCCTAACGCAGCTACCGGAATCATCAATGGAAATAGCTCGAATGTACTCAATTGGGATGATATACGTTTTCCATGGGCTTACCCCATGTATAAAAACATGCTCGCAAACTTCTGGATTCCTAATGAAATCAACATGAGCAACGATATCAGACAATGGAATACATTGACCGGACAAGAACAGGATACTTTCAAAAAAATCATTGGCTTGCTCGCATTTTTAGACTCGATCCAAACAGATTACTCAAGTAAAATAGCGGATTATTTAACTGACTCAAGCCTTGTAGCACTTATGCAGGTGCTCTCTTTCCAAGAAGTAGTCCATAATCAATCTTATTCCTATGTACTTTCTTCATTGGTAGATCAACAAGAACAAAACACCATTTTTGAATACTGGAAACATGATGAAGTGCTGATCGAACGGAACGACTTCATTATCCAAGGATATCGAGCATTCGCGGATAAACCTTCACCTGAAACGTTTTTAGAATCACTGGTTTATGATGTAGTGCTGGAAGGATTGTTCTTTTATGCAGGGTTCTCTTTTTTCTACAACCTCGCTCGCAATGGAAAGATGGTTTCGACCAGTACAATGATCAACTATATCAACCGTGACGAACAGATTCACGTTACCCTGTTCGCAAATATTTTCAAGGAAACATTAAAAGAACACCCGGACTTAGATAAGCAAAGGTACCACCAGTTTGTTGAGGAGACATTCCGTAAAGCTGCAGAGCTGGAAATCAAGTGGGGAAATTATATCATTGGAGATAACTTCCCTGAAATTCCAATGACTGACCTTGAGGATTATATAAAGTTCATGGCCAATAAACGCAGCAAACAAATGGGCGCCGGCAAACCATTCCCAGGGTATGATAAAAATCCATTGAAATGGATAAGGGCTTATCAAGAGGTAGACGAGGGTAAATCGGACTTTTTTGAACAGAAATCAAGACAATATACCAAAGTTTCTGAGGATAACGGTTTTGATGAACTGTGATCCACCATCCTGCTCAATTGTTTGGGCAGGTCTTTTTTTATTGTTTCATGTTAACTTTCCTTACATAAATCAAAATTGGTTCTTGATTTTTCAGAAAATTAACGGTATTATAAATAAACATAACATTATATGTTATAAAAACTAACATATAAATTTTAAGGAGGAGCTAATCAATGAAAAAGATTGAGGCTATCATTCGCCCGGAAGCCTTCCAGGCATTACGGCAGGATCTTGACAGCATGGGAATTAACGGGTTGACGGTATCTGAAGTAGCCGGATGTGGCCAGCAAAAAGGCCAGGAAGGTATCTTCCGAGGCAATCGCTATGAGGTCAAACTTTATCCGAAAGTGAAGGTAGAAATGGTATGTGAAAACCATGAAGTAGAAGGAATCGTCGATGTCATTTTGCAGACATGTGCTACCGATCAAGTCGGTGACGGCAAAATATTCATCCATCCGATTGAAGACGTTTATCGCATCCGCACAGGCGAACAAGGAAAAAAAGCCTTAATTTAAACAGGAAGGAAGATATAAAAATGAAGAAAAAAATCATGTCATTATCAGCTGGATTAATGGTGATTCCAACCTTTGCTTACGCTTCTCCCTCTGTTGAATCTGTGGTCAGTTCCGTAGATATGGTCTGGATGATGATCGCTGCGTTCCTCGTATTTTTCATGCATGCAGGATTTGCTATGGTAGAAACAGGATTCACCAGATCTAAAAACGCACTGAACATCTTAATGAAAAACCTCATGACTATGTCAATCGCTTCTGTCCTTTACTTCTTAGCAGGCTATGGATTCATGTTTGGTGATTCACTGGGCGGTTTCATAGGTTCCAACGGTTTCCTTTTAAACGGGCACAGTGATCAAATCGGTTTCTTCGTTTTCCAGGCTGTATTTGCAGCTACATGTGCCACCATTATCTCAGGTGCTGTCGCCGAACGGATGAAACTAGGCTCGTATCTGATGCTGACCGTATTTATGACAGGACTGATTTATCCAATTGTCGGTCATTGGGTTTGGGGAGGTGGCTGGCTGGCTGAACTCGGATTCGTCGACTTTGCCGGCTCGACTGTTGTCCACTTGACCGGAGCCCTGGGAGCAATCGTAACCGTCTTATTCCTGGGGCCACGCCTTGGTAAATATACAAACGGCAGAGTAAATGTCATCCCCGGACACAACATCCCACTAGGAGCACTTGGTGTCTTCATCCTATGGTTCGGCTGGTTCGGATTCAATGGTGGAAGTACACTGGCTGCAGATCCAGCCTTAATTCCAGCAGTAATTGCCACCACCTTGCTGTCTGCCTCCGGGGGAGTCATCGCTTCTGCCGCCTACTCCTACATTAAGTTTCAACAAATCGATGCTTCTCTGACACTTAATGGAGCACTTGCCGGTTTAGTTGGAATCACAGCAGGAACAGCCAACGTATCACCAATAGGAGCTGCTGTCATCGGGTTGATTGCCGGAATTATCTTAGTGGAAGCTGTCCAGCTGTTCGATCGCGTATTGAAGATCGACGACCCTGTCGGAGCTATCGCAGTGCACGGTGTTTGTGGAATTTGGGGAACACTTGCTGTCGGTATTTTCTCTGTAGAAGGAGGATTACTTTATGGAGATGGGGCAGCACTACTCGGCGTGCAAGCAATCGGGATAGCTGCCGTAATTGCATGGACAATGGCCGCTACCTCTGTAGCATTGGTAATTGTAACCAGATTCGGATCCATCCGCGTACCTCGTGAAGAAGAAGTCGCCGGGCTGGACTTCTCCGAACATGGGTCTTCCGCTTACGAGTCATCCCGGGGCATATTCAATGAAAACTACAGCCAGAATGTCGGAGCCGACTTCGGTGTAGGTCTCATCAAACGGCTGGACGATTTAAAATCCAGAAAACAAAAACCAAGACAGATTCACTAGTATTAGAAGAACTTGGCTTGCCAAGTTCTTCTGGCAAAAGCCTTAGTATTTTCTTATACTTTAACCCTTTAACAAAGTTAAACTTTCTTAAAGTGCTAAAAAGGAACACCGCCTCCGGCCAGTTGATCGAAGGCGGTGTTCCCTATGTCTATTAAACATCCACGAACACTCTTTCATAACTGATACCATATGAACTGTTCCCATGTTTAAAAGCATACTTTTATCCTATATCTTGCGTATTTCTCCCTAATTACAGAACGTTTGTTCCCCTTTTGTGAAAAATATGGTATCCTTGTAAATAGATATCGATCTTGTAGGGAGAGGTCGGCTAGCCCCATGTCCGAAGAAGAAGGGGGTGATGCCTATGATGGGTACGTATGAAGTCCTGATGGTGATGCTTGCGTTCGGCACCTTTATTCTTACGTTGCTCGCCCTGGTCATCAAACTGACCAATAAAAAATAGACCTCCCTATTAACCCTGGACAAGTTGATTGGGAGAGGTCTATTCCTGACGGCCGATCCCCTGGGGGAATCGATATCCATATGACCGCAGTTGGCGCTGCGGTCTTCTTAACTTATGTCTGTATCACCTTAATGATACCACAAAATCTCAAAAATAGTATAATGAATCCCATTTTATTAGTGAAAATTTTAACAAAAGACTTACATAAGAGTCTTATTAAACAATAGGGCCGAAAAGTCGAAGACTTTATTTTGAGATAATAGTGGAGTTTAGGGGCTCCGGGAAACGGTTCGCTTTCCGTGGGCGTGTGCTGAGTCTCCTCAGGCTTCGCCTTGCGGGGCCTCACCTATCACTCAGCTCCCACAGGAGTCTCACCGTTTCCCTACGCCCCTTGTCATTGGAAGTTCTCGAAATCTCATTTGTGGAAAATCATTCCACGATTATAGAAAAAAGGTTTTGGCACCTTATATCCTTTGTAAATGCGTCAATGAAGGTTTTAGCTACATTCTTTTTTCTTTTTGAAGGGGCCGTTTATTATAAAGCTGGTTGGATGGGAAGGAAAACGCCGAGACTCCCGCGGGAGAAGGGGCTAGGCGAGATCCCGCAGGGCTTTAGCCCGAGGAAGCTTGCCAGGTCCCCCCGCAGGAAAGCGATTCGTTTCCCGGACCATCCCATTCTTCTCATGGTAACGGCCCCAACTTTCTCGAAACTGAGTCTTCATTTAAAGGGAGCTTATCTGAAAAAAGAAGCTGCAAATCGCAGCTTCCTTCATAAGTTTCTTACTCTACCCATGTGTACATATAATTAGTGTCTTCATAATCCTTTGCTTTTTTGACGATTTTGAGCGGCCGGAAAGTATCGACCATGACTGCAAGCTCCAGTGTTTCTTTTTTACCGATGCTTGCTTCCGTTGTACCAGGATGCGGTCCATGAGGAATTCCGCTAGGGTGCAGGGTAATCGAACGCTCATTAATCCCTTTCCTGCTCATGAAGTTCCCTTCGACATAATAAAGCACTTCGTCACTATTCACGTTACTATGATAGTACGGTGCTGGAATCGACTCCGGATGGTAGTCGAAAAGCCGTGGAACAAACGAACAAACGACAAAGTTATGCCCCTCAAATGTCTGGTGTACTGGAGGCGGCTGATGGATTCGTCCCGTAATTGGTTCGAAGTCTTCTACATTGAACACCCATGGATATAAATAACCGTCCCACCCGACGACATCCAGAGGATGGTGGTTGAAGATATGTTTATGTACATACCCGCGGGATTTAGTAAGTACTTCAAATTCTCCTTTTTCATCATAGGATTCTAACTTTTCCGGTCCACGGATGTCCCGCTCACAAAATGGACTATGTTCCAATAACTGACCATAATCATTCCGGTAGCGCCTCGGTGTAGTAATCTGGCTGAATGATTCTACAAAGAAGATAAGATTCTCATCCTCAGGGACCAGTCGATAAATGGTTCCAATCGGAATAACAATATAATCACCTTTGCGGTAAGTAATCGTACCGAACATACTTTCAATTCTTCCTGATCCAGTATGGATAAACAACATTTCATCGCCATCCCCATTGCGATAAAAAGCGTCCATCGGTTCGGTCACTTTCATGGTTCCCATTAATAAATCTTCATTTCCCAGCGTATAACTGCGGGCCTCCAAAGCATTTCCGCCTCTATCAGCTTCCGGCGTCAAGAAATGGCGGTGCCTCAGAGCATCCTGTTCTTCGTATTCAGGCAGGTAATTATACAATCGCTCCGCTTTCGTTACCTCGGTCGGCATGTGATGATGGTAAAGAATGGACTGCGTCCCTGAAAAACCTTTCGTCCCCATCACTTGCTCGCGATATAGCGTTCCATCTTCTTTTTTGAACATCGTATGTCGCTTATGGGGAATCTCCCCTAAACTGCGATAAAACACCCTGTCCCCTCCTTCAATTGCTTAGATTATTTTATTTGTCAGTTTGCCCAATCCTGTAATTTCAAGGGAAACTTCATCCCCCGGTTCCAGCCACCGATGGACATCGGTTCCCAACTCTAAGATGCAGCCGGTCCCCACCGTACCCGAACCGATTACTTCTCCGGGGAAGAGCGTGACATCTGCCGAAGCACGCTCGATCATCTCACCAAATGTATAATGAATTGTCTCAAAGTTTCCCTCCGAAAGAACCTCTCCATTTACTACCGCTTTCATTTTCAGGTCATAGCGCCCACCTTTTTGAAAAGCAGCCAGCTCATCTTTCGTGACCAGCCAAGGTCCAATCGAGGTAGCAAAATCTTTTCCCTTGGCAGGTCCAAGCCCCACCTTCATTTCCTTCCGCTGCAGGTCCCGGGCACTCCAGTCGTTCATGATACAATAGCCGAATATGTAATCATCTGCCTCTTGAGCAGCTATATTCCGGCCTTGTTTCCCGATGACACAGGCGATTTCCAATTCATAATCCAGCCATTCACAGCTTTCAGGCCTTGCAACTTCTTCATCCGGGCCTTTGATTGCAAGGTGATTTGAAAAATAAAAGACAGGAATCTCATACCATTCCGGCACGACCTCCAATCCACGCTTACCCCGCGCTGTCTTCACGTGTTCTTCAAAAGCATAGAAATCACGGACACTGACAGGCCGGGGCAATGGCGCCAGCAACTCTACATCATCCAAATGATAGACTCCTTTATCACCGGCTTGCACTGTATTCGCCAATGTATGGACTAGTTCATGATACTCTTTTTCATTTTCAATCAATGTCACTAATTGATCTGGTAATTCTCCATCAGAAACCTCGTGCATATCCACTGCTATCTCTGTATCAGTCCAGCCTGCAGCTATATCCCCTCGTTTGTTGCGGAACGTGATATATTTCATTTCAATCCCTCAGAGCTTTTCTTTCGTTCTAACGTAAATGTTTCGGCAATTGCTTTTGTATAATTCTGTCCTGCCAGCCGTCCAATCGGATTCAATTTTTCTGTATCGATTCGCCCGTTTTCGTATAAATCATCGTTGACTTGAACTACCTTTACCTTTCCAATCACCAGGCTGCCGGCTCCGGGCTCATTTCCGAAATGGAGCAGCTCATGGAGCTCGCATTCCAAATGTACCCTGCTTTCTTTCACACGAGGCGGCTTTACGGAGGCACTCGCTACTTTCGTTAAAAGGGCAGCCTCGAATTCATCGGTACCATACTGGTATTCGATCGCGGTATTATTCATTTGTTCCACGAAATCTTCACTGACAACGTTAATAACAAACTCTTTCGTCGCTTCAATGTTTCGTAAAGTATCCTTCTTTTCCCCATCTGTACCTCGCAGCATCGGTGCAAAGCACACCAGCATCGGATCGGCACAGATCCCGGTAAAAAAGCTGAACGGAGCCAGATTCGCATTTCCTTGTTCATCGACTGTAGAAACGAAAGCAATCGGCCTCGGCAGTACGGAGCCGATCAAAAGTTTATAAGCGTCTTTCCAGGCTAGACTATCCGGTTTAATTTCCATACTCCATCCCCACACTTTCCTATAAATCTATTTCTAGTAGAAAAAAGGGAGAATACTATACTATTCTCCCTTCCTTTTATTGGTCCGGCCTTATAGATTACCTCTTCGCTCTTGTTCACGTTCGATGGACTGGAACAAGGCTTTGAAGTTTCCTTCTCCAAAACCGCGAGCCCCTTTACGCTGGATGATTTCGATGAACATCGTAGGACGGTCGACGATCGGTTTTGTGAAAATCTGTAATAGATACCCTTCGTCATCACGGTCTACCAAAATCTTTAACTCTCTCAATTTATCGATTTCTTCATCAATTTCTCCGACACGATCGGTGAGCTCATCGTAGTAAACGTCTGGCGTATTGAGGAATTCCACACCATTTTCACGCAGCTTGGTTACCGTGTCGACGATATCCCCAGTTATTAAGGCGATGTGCTGGACACCAGGGCCGTTATAGAAATCAAGGTACTCTTCAATTTGGGACTTCTTTTTGCCTTCAGCTGGTTCGTTGATCGGGAATTTGATCCGTCCGCCGTTATGCATCACTTTTGACATCAGCGCGGAATACTCGGTAGTAATATCTTCATCGGAGAAGTGGCGCATTTCCTTGAAGCCCATGACTTTTTCATAATAAGACACCCATTCTTCCATACGCTCTACATTTCCTACCACATGATCGATGGCGGCAATGCCAGTGGATTGATGCGGGATTTCGAAATCAGCAGGAAGGAATCCAGGCATGAACACCCCTTTATAGTCTTTACGTTCTACCAGCGTGTGAATGGTATCGCCATACGTGCCAATCACGGCTTTTTTCACTGGTCCGTACTCATCATCGATCGTGAATGGTGGTGTGATTTCAATGGCACCACGGGATACCGCTTCTTTATAAGCCTTATCGACGTCGTCTACCGTAAGCGCGACATCTTTCACTCCATCGCCATGCTTTTTCGTAAATTCAGCAACTCTGCTGCTTTCTGTCAATGTGCCCGTCACAACTATTCTGACCTTGCGCTGTTGCAGTACATAGGAAACCGTTTCACGATTCCCTGTTTCCAACCCGGAATAAGCGACCGGTTCAAAACCAAATGCCGTACAGAAGAAGTGGGCTGCCTGCTTGGCGTTTCCAGTATAATATTCCAGATAATCTACTTCTTTGACTGGGAAAAAGTCCTCAGCTGCTTCTGGCGCCTGCTTTTTCGTTACTTGTTCTTTCATTCGTAATCCCTCCAAAAATCAATTAATAAAAATTCTTATCATTTTAAGTCAATGAATAGTAAATAAGGGCGTTCAATTAAGGCCTGCACCCGGTTGGTAAACGCGACAGCCGTACCACCGTCTGCCACTCGATGATCGAACACCATCGAAATATTCATCATGGAACGGATTGCTATTTCGTCTTCGTTAACCACCATCGGACGCTTTTTTGTTTTATGAAAAGCCATCAGTCCGACTTCTGGATAATTGATGATCGGGGTAGCCCCGATACTGCCTCCCAGTGGTCCAACATTGCTGATGGTAAATGTACTTCCTGTCATTTCCTCTCGCTTTAGTCGATTCTCAACAGCTTTTTGTATCAGTTCTTTCATCTCTTCATGGATAGTCTGCAACGACTTTTTCTCTACATTTTTAAGTACGGGAACAATCAGCCCTTCTGCTGTATCCGTTGCAATTCCGATATGATGTCCCTTTACCAGCTGGATGGCTTCGTTTTCTTCATCGAGTCTGGCATTGAAAACCGGAAACTCCTGAAGCGCCACAGATACTGCTTTGATAAAAAAAGCTGTCGCGGAAATAGCCAAGTCTTCCTGCTTCAGTTCTTGCCTGATATCAAGTAATTCAGTAACATCTATTTCTTCGAAGTGGGTGCAATGAGGAATAGTGAAAAGGGACTGCGTCATTTTATTGGCAATTTGCTTCCTTCTTCCCCGGAATGGAATCAACTCCGACTCATCCACTGATTCCTCACTTACCCTTTGTTCTTTATCCTGATGGGAATTCTCAGGTTCCGGCACAGCAGCGAAGCGTTTGACATCATCTACGGTAATCCTCCCCCTGACACCTGTCCCTTCCACCTGTTCAATATCAACATCAAGCTCACGAGCCACCTTCCTCGTGTACGGTGCAGCCTTGACGCGCCGGTCCGGAGTGGTAACTTCAAAGCTTTGCACAAACGGCGTTTCCTCTTTCACCGGTTCTTTCTCTAATTCCATCGTGGCGGCGGTTTCCCGTTCCGCTTCACCGGCTGCCTCGAGCACTACCACCGTAGTCCCAATGGAAATGGTCTTTCCTTCTTCCACTAACAGTTCCTTTACGACCCCTTGCTGCGGGGACGGAATTTCCGCTGTCATTTTATCCGTAGACACTTCTACCACCGGTTGATCGACAACCACCTCGTCACCAGGCTTCACAAGAAAATGTGTAACCTCCGCTTCGGTCATCCCTTCCCCGATATCATGAAGCTTTATTTCAACCATCGTCATCCTCCCCCGTTAAAACTTGATCACCTTTTCAATCGCATATTTCACCCTTGCAGGTGTCGGCAGATATTCATCTTCGAAGCTGAAAAATGGAACCGGGGAATCAAAACCTGTTACCCGTTCGACTGGAGCCTTTTGATAAAGGAAAGATGTATCATTGACGATGGCCAGCACATCATTCCCCACTCCTCCTGTCCCGTGGGCTTCATGTACAATGACTGTCCGCCCGGTTTTTTGGACAGATTCGGCAATGGTATCCCTGTCGATCGGATACAGCGTTCGGAGATCGATAAGTTCACAGGAAACACCTTTCGCTTCCATTTCTTTTACTGCCTGAGCGGCGACAGGAACCATTGCTCCCCAGGTGATGACAGTTACGTCCTCCCCTTCCTGCACCTTTTTTGCTTTTCCGATTTCAACCGTATATTTTCCTTCCGCTACCTCTTCCCTCGCAGAACGATAGCAGCGCATCGGTTCCAAATATAAAACAGGATCAGGGTCTTCGATAGCTGCAATCAAAAGGCCTTTTGCATCCGAAGGCGAAGCAGGACAGACGACTTTCAAGCCCGGCATATGCGTAAAAATCGCTTCCGTACTGTCGGAATGGATTTCAGGAGCCCTGACTCCCGCCCCATAAGGTGCACGGATCACCATCGGTACGGTGTAATATCCCATCGTTCTGGAGCGCAGCCGTGAGGCATGGGTCATAATCTGTTCATAGGCAGGATAAATAAAGCCGAGAAATTGAATTTCGGCTACAGGTCGAAGTCCGTTGACCGCCATCCCAATCGCCGCGCCGATGAAGCCCGCTTCACTTAGCGGGGTATCCATAACACGATCTTCACCGAATTCTTCCTGGAGGTGATCGGTCGCCCGGAATACACCGCCGTTTTTCCCGACATCTTCTCCAAGCACCAGAACGCGGTCATCTTCTTCCAGCATCGTGCGCATACCATCTGTAATTGCCTGGACGAGGGTCATCGTTTTCTTCTTTACTGCTGTTGATTCCATACAGGAACCCCCTTTTTCGCTTGGAAGTATTGCTGCTTTTGCTCCTGTAGCTGCCAGGTAGGTTCCGCAAACACATGATCAAAGATGTCGTTAGGATCAGCAGGTGGAAAACTTTCCATCTCAGCAACTGCAGCATCTACCTCATGAACCGCTTGTTTCTTTACTTTTTCTGCCCACTGTTCATCAAACCAACCTTGATTTTTCAGCAGCCGTTCCACCCGTAACACAGGATCTGCCTCTTCCCTTCTTCGTTCACTTTCCATTTGGTTCCTGTACTTAGTCGGGTCATCCGCGGTTGTATGCGCCCCATAGCGCCAAGTCACCGCTTCGATCAACGTCGGCCCTTCCCCGTTGCGCGCACGGTCAAGCGCCTTCAGTGTTTCAGCGTAAACAGCAAAAACATCGTTGCCATCCACCCGTACCCCGGGCATATCATAGGCCAGGGCTTTTTGGGCGATCGTTTTTGTATTCATTTGTTTTTCCATCGGCACAGAAATCGCATAGCCGTTATTCTGATTGAAAAATACAACTGGCGCGTCAAACACACTCGCCATATTTAAACCTTCATGAAAATCTCCTTCTGAGGTTGCTCCGTCACCAAAGTAAACGATGGCAGCGTTCTTGGACCCTTTTCGTTTTTCTGCGAAAGCTGCCCCCACCGCATGCGGTAACTGGGTAGCAATCGGAATTCCAGGGGGGAAAATATTCTTCCCTTCAGGCGGGATGCACCCTTCGTTTCTTCCATTCCAAAACAATAAGATGTTTTTCAAGGAATGTCCGAAAGTCATCGTTGCCCCATGATCCCGATAAGACGGGAACATCCAGTCATTCGCCTCCAGAGCCATCGCACTCCCGACCTGGCTTGCTTCCTGGCCTTCAAACGGAGCGTAAGTACCGATTCTCCCCTGGCGTTGCAGACTTATCCCTTTCCTGTCAAACGTACGAATGCGAATCAGCTGTTGGTAGAATGTTCTAGCCCGCTTCTCCGTCACCACTTCTTGGTATTCTTTTTCCTGGACGTTTCCATTTTCATCTATCCACATTTTTATAGGAAAGTCATTTTCCATCGAATCACCCTTTTTTAAGGCATTAACTACTTGGTTAATTTCGCACAGCCCATTTCGGCCGCTTCATATGACTGAAGAAGCTATTACGCTGGGCACGGGATTCAATCCGTCTTTCACATAACAGATTAGAAGCTTCCACTGTACAGATACCGCTATCCATCGACTCCTGAAAAACATCCAATAATGATGTATAGATAGCTTTCGTTTTTCTCAAGACCCTTGCTTTGTTCGGTTCATACAATTCATCTGCGACCTGGATCAACCCGCCCGCATTGACGATGTAATCAGGTGCGTAAAGGATGCCCTTTTCCTGCAATACCTTCCCATGATGGATATCCAACAGCTGGTTATTCGCTGATCCTGCCACCGCTCTTACCTTCAGTTGCTCGATTGTTTCATCATTGATGACCCCGCCAAATGCACACGGTACGAAAACATCAGCTTCCACATGATAAATCTCTTTATCATTGACTACTTTTACAAAACCGTTATATTCTTTCGCCTTTGATAAAACCTCATCGATGGCTGTCTGGTTGATATCCGTCACATACAGATTGGCTCCTTCCTGAAGAAGGTGCTCAGCAACTTTAGCTCCAACTTTTCCCAGACCCTGGATGGCATAGGTTTTATCTCCCAGCTCTTTGCTTCCCCATACCGCCTGGTTCGTGGCTTTTATGCCATAAATGACACCTAGAGCAGTAGGCACCGATGAATCGCCACTGCCTCCATATTCTTCTTCCACACCTACAATGCAGTTCGTTTCTTTTAATGCATGCACAAAATCTCCCGGCGTGGTACCCATGTCTGTCCCTGTGTAGAAACGCCCATTCAATGACTCGACAAACTGCCCGAACGCGCGGAACAATTCAGGATTTTTATCTTTTGCCGGATCACCGATGATAACGGCTTTCCCACCGCCAAAATCGACATCGGCCGCAGCACATTTGTAGGTCATCCCTTTGGACAGACGCAGAACATCTTCCAAGGCTGCATCGACACTTTCGTAAGGCTGCATCCTGCATCCGCCAAGAGCAGGACCGAGGGTTGTGTTATGAATCGCGATAATTGCTTTTAACCCTGTCGCTTGATCGTTACAAAACAATACTTGCTGATGCTCACTAATACGTTCAAACATATCCATATTCATTATGAGTCCCCCTTTTGCAATACTTTCCCAGTAAGCGCTTTCATTTAAGTTAAAAAATTATTTATGTTTTATTCTCCACCCTCAGCATTTCTCTAATTTTTACTTTAGGTAGAATGACTTGCTTTACTTCTCCTGTGCCAATGATATTTCCATCACTTTCTGCCACCACTTCCGTGACCACTATATTTCGCTTTATTGCTGTCACCGTGGCGGTTATATCAATGGTGACCCCCTCTGGAGCAGGACTGACATGTTTGACCGAGACAGCACCACCCATCCCTTCTTCACTATCTTCCAGGTAAGGCAATATAATCTTCCTGGAAGCCCACTCCATATAATAGACAAGTGATACCGTGGAAAAAGTCGGGTGGACGACCTCACCTCCAAATTGGGCGAACATTTCACTCGTCACTTCCGTTTGGACGGCGGCTGATTGCCCTTCCCGCATGCCTGCCTTCATCATGCTCCCCCCCTTATCCTTAATTTCTACCAAACTACTCTCTATGTATCCTGGCCAAAAAAATACCAGCTCCGGTTATTTTTTTGACAGGGATAATCGCCTGAGATCAACTAAGCAATGCACGGTCGTTAGCCATCTGTTCGCCTCGTATCCGCTGGAACTCGGCCATCAATTTGTCTACAGTAAGGTGCTTCTTCTCCTGCTCGTCAACTTTCAAAATGATTTGCCCTTTATCCATCATGATCAAACGGTTGCCCAAATCCAAAGCTTGCTGCATATTGTGGGTCACCATCAAAGTAGTCAGGTTATATTTGCCTACGATTTCTTTGGTCAGGTTGGTGATCAATTCTGCTCGTGATGGGTCAAGGGCAGCTGTATGCTCATCCAATAACAGAATTGCCGGTTCTGTAAATGTCGCCATCAATAATGACAAGGCCTGCCTCTCCCCACCGGAAAGCAGCCCTACTTTTACATTCAGTCTGTCTTCCAGCCCCAAATGGAGCGTCTCCAACACTTCCTTGAAGTAAGCCCTGCGACTTTTAGTCACTCCTTTTCGAAATGTCCTTCTTTTATTTCTGGAATAAGCCATCGCTAAATTTTCCTCGATTGTCATTGCAGGCGCGGTTCCCGCCATCGGATCCTGGAATACTCGCCCAATCAGCTTGGAACGCTTATACTCAGGAACAAGGCTGACATCTTTCCCGTCAATGCGCACCATCCCTGTATCTGGAAGCAGCACACCTGAAATGATATTCATCAGCGTGGACTTGCCTGCACCGTTACTCCCGATGACCGTCACAAAATCCCCGGAATTCATGGAAAGGTCAACATCGTCCAGCGCTATTTTTTCGTCCGGTGTGTTTTCATTGAATACCTTGTGGATCCTATTTAGCTGCAGCACGTTGCTCTCCCCCGCTTTCCATTGGTATATCCATCATAATTTCTTTATGCTTCTGTTTCTTACGTTTCTTTTCACGCTGGCTTTCAATCATTTTCGGTAAGGTCAAAGCTAAAATAACTATGGTAGCTGTAATCAACTTCATATCTCCTGTTTCCAGGAATTCAACACGGAGTGCCAAACTGACAACGATCCGGTAAATGATTGCTCCTCCAACCACAGCAAGCGTAGTTCTTGCGATTGTTTTTGTACCGAAAAGTGCTTCTCCTATAATGACGGAGGCAAGCCCAATGATGATCATGCCGATACCCATACCGACATCGGCGAAGGAACCGTACTGTGCAATCAACGCTCCTGAAAAAGCGACCATGGCATTTGATAATCCAAGTCCTAAGATGACAAGCATATTGGTATTGGCAGAAAAGCTGCGGATCATCCGTTTGTTGTCTCCCGTTGCCCGTACAGCCAGCCCGATTTCTGTTTTCAAAAAGCGGTCGGTTGTAAACTTGATCAATAAGGTAACGATAATCATGAAAAACAATATTCCCCAGGTAGAAGGCAAGCTGCCACCTAAACCTATCAATTCCAAACCTTTATTCAGCATTGGATCGATGCCAAGTTTTTCCCAGAACGAAGAGACAGTAGTAAAAGCTGTCTCTTCATTGAGTAAAGGTATATTCGACCTTCCCATTATTCTGAGATTAATAGAATAAAGCGCAATCATCATCAGTATCCCGGATAATAACGCGTTTATTTTTCCAATCGTATGAAGCATGCCGGTAATACAGCCTGCCAGAAAACCGATAACTAAGGCAATGACGGTGGCAAAAAATGGGTTGGCGCCATTCACGATCATAACGGCTGCTACTGCAGCACCTGTAACAAAGCTGCCATCAACAGTCAGATCGGGGAAATCCAGGATACGGAATGATAAGTAGACTCCTAAAGCCATGATTGCATAGATGATGCCTGATTCTAGTGAACCAAAGATTGCCGTAAACAAGTTGAATCATCCTTTCCACTTATTCTCCCTCGTAGAATTCAGCGATTTCGCCCCATTCCTCCTTGATTTCCAGACCTTGAGCTTCCGCTGCTTCTTTATTTATAACCAACTTCAAGTTCTTAGGGTAAGAGACTGGAATATCGGAAGGTTCTTTGTCTCCTGCCAGGACTTGTGCAGCCATTTCACCAGTTTCATAGCCAAGATCTTTATAGCTGAATCCACTACCGGCTACCGCGCCAGCTTTGACAGAATCCAACTCACCCGCGAACATTGGGATGTCTTCTTTTTGGGCGACATCTATGACGGATTCCAAAGCAGAGACAACCGTATTATCAGTAGGGATATAGATAGCATCGGCACGTCCTACCAGTGATTCTGCCGCTTGTTTCACTTCAGCAGAAGTTGAAATAGATGCTTCTACCAATTCAACTTCTGTATCTTTTAAGACATCTTTGATGACATCAACTTGTACAGTGGAGTTTTGTTCACCAGAATTGTAAATAACACCGATTTTTTTAGGTTTCAACTCATCAACGATAAAATTAATAGTTTGAGGGATAGCATCTGGATGTGTGTCAGAGGTTCCCGTAATGTTATCACCTGGTTCATCGAAAGACGCAACTAGATTTGCGCCGACCGGATCGGTTACCGAGGTAAAAATAATCGGGATATCTTTGGTTGCATTCAGCGCACTTTGAGCACTTGGAGTAGCGTTAGCAAAAATCAAGTTAACTTTGTCCCCGACAAAGTTGTTAGCAATCGACTGGGCATTGTTCATATCACCCTGGGCGATTTGAACGTCGTATGTAACATTTTCTCCTTCGACATACCCATTCTCAGCTAAGGCTTCTTTGAATCCTTCAAAAGCTGCATCCAATGATGGATGTTCCACAATCTGAGTAACACCGATGGTCACTTTCTCATCACCTGAAGCATCGCTATTACATCCGACAAGTAAAACCATACTCGCCAACAGCAGTATCACTACACCAGCTAATCTTTTTTTCATCTTGGTCCCCCTTAAAATTTTTTATCATAACAGGAACACTTCCCGGCATCCGCCTCATAAGTATTCCTATCATTAACAGTTCAAATTAATATGATAAACAACATGCATAACGTGTTATTACCGTTATATTATCATCAGCATCAGGTTACGTCAATTTGTTTTCAGAATATTTACTATTGTTTTATTATTATTAATTCGACTGAAATCCTCATTCTCCTGCATGATTAGCGGAGATAAGAATCTTTGTAAAAACTTAGAAATACTTGGCTTGTCGTCAGATATTAATGGCGTCTTATGCTAACTTTCTTAAAATAAAAAAATCCTGCAGCTACATTAGCTGCAGGTCATTTTACATACGTGGAAAGAAAATTTTTATGTAATTGGTCTATCCTTGCATAAGCGACGTCCATCATGGACTCGATAAGCTCAGCAACAGTCGGGACATCAGAAACTAAACCGGATACCTGTCCGCCATTGATAAACCCTTCTTCCAGTCGGCCTTCCAGTGCACCAATTTTGTGATGGTCTTCTGAGGTCATTTCATTGAATTGTTCTAATGGGACGCCATCTTTTTCATAATCAAGCAGCTTCTGGCTATACGGAGTATTCATCACTCTACGCACGCGTCCGACCGAGCGGCCGACAATAATTGTATCATTTTCATGAGCTTCTATCAGTGTGCGTTTATATGCTTCATGAAATGGTGCTTCCTGCGTAGCAATCAGGCGTGTACCCATCTGTACACCGCTGGCACCTAAAGTAAGAACTGCGGCTAACCCTCTTCCATCCCCGATACCGCCAGCGGCGAGTACAGGCAGATCGACTGCATCAACAATCTGAGGGATTAATGTCAACGTAGTCAACTCAAGGTTTGAGTTGATCCCAGCCGCCTCATAACCCTCTGCGACAATGACATCCGCCCCTGCCTGTTCGGCCTTGACCGCTTGCTTGACCGAAGCAGTGACGGTAATGATCTTCTTGCCATGCTCCTTCAAGCGGGGGATAAGGGGCGCCGGGTTACCCGCGGATAAAGACACCACAGGCACATCATGTTTGATGATCAGTTCCATTATTTCTTGTAAATAAGGGGTAACCTTAATCGCAACGTTGACAGCAAACGGGCGATCGGTTCTTTCCTTTGTTTCCATGATAATTGGTTCTAATTCTTCCGGTGTCATTGTTCCTGCACCAATCGTACCTAAACCTCCAGCTTCCGAAACAGCGGCAGCAAGTGGGGCGTTGCTGATATTGCCCATCCCCCCTTGAATGATTGGATAGCGGATATTCAATACATCACAAACATGCTTCATAATTTTCCTCCTTCGTATAAATAATGTTATAATATTTTTAATCTTTACACAACGATAAGGAGGAAAAGGATGATTCATAATTACGGAGGAAAAAAGCCCGAAGTAGACACTTCGGTATTCATCGCGCCCGGAGCCCATGTGATCGGAGATGTATCCATAGGTAAAGAGTCAAGCATCTGGTTCAATGCCGTATTACGAGGGGATGAAGCGCCGATAAAAATAGGGGAAAGATGCAGCATTCAAGACAATACAACCTGTCATTTATATGAAGAATCTCCGCTTATTGTGAAGGATGAAGTGACCGTTGGCCATAACGTCATCCTGCATGGATGTACGGTGGAAAACCGATGTATCATCGGCATGGGATCTACGATTCTGGACGGTGCAGTCATTGGAGAAGAATCGATTATCGGTGCCAACACACTGATTCCACCCGGAAAACAAATACCGCCAAGATCCCTGGTTGTCGGGTCCCCTGGTAAGGTAGTCCGCGAATTGAATGAAAAGGATTTTGAGCTGATTCAGTTGTCGATCGATACATATGTTCATAAAGGAAAAGAATACAAAGAACAAATCGAGTAAATAAACTGCTATTTCACTATGGGCCCAATTGTTGAAGACTCAGTTTCAAGGGAAAAGGGGTTCTTTACTAAAAAATGAGTCAGGGGTGGCTTGGAAACTACTCCATCCGAAGGATGAGAGAAACGAACCCCTGCCATAGAAGAAGGTGTCTTCCGCAAATACATGGAACTATAATGCAGGTTATAAGCGCACTTTATTATCAGTAGCTCTTCTGATGGTTGAAGGATCTCATACCAATGTTTCCGTTTTCCTTATCAATGTAAGGAGGTCCGGGAAATTGCGCATAGCCGTCAAGCTAAGCTCTAAAATTTTTGTATCTCCCCTTATATACGTTATCCTTCCTTCAAGAATTTTCTAAGGAAGGATGATTTTATGAAACTAATGAAACAC
>NZ_JBIEKI010000014.1:0-90728 GCF_043497085.1 Halobacillus sp. B23F22_5
GAAAAGAGCATAGGAAAAAGCATACTAGTCCGTTTGACATTTTAGGCATAGCTTATAAATAAGGCTTTAAAGACAGGGTTTTAAGAATGATTGAATTTGTATAGTGAAAGTTAAGGTTATGGTTGGATAAATATTGAAAAAGAGATCGGTCATAACTCTCTTTTCGCAACACTCATTGTTAGCTTGACGGTTATGCACCGTTTCCCTACGCCCCTTGCCATAATAGGAATTTCTCGAAATCACACTTATGAAAGCGACCATGATAATAGAAAGAAGACTTTGGTGCCTTTATATCGTTTATAAATGCGTCAACATGAAGGTTTCAGCTACATTCTCTCTCTTTTTGAAGTGTCCGTTTAGTACAACACTGGCTGGATGGACAGGGAAACGGCGAGACTCCCGCGGGAGAAGGAGCTAGGCGAGATCCCACAGGGCGCAGCCCGAGGAAGCTTGCCAGTTCCCCCGCAGGAAAGCGAGTCGTTTCCAAGACCATCCCATTACTTTTATGGTAATGAGTCCACTATCTCGAAGCTGAGTCTTCAGCAAAAGGGAGCTTTACTGTAAAATGAACAGTGAGATTTAAAAGAGCAAATAATTAAAAGATTTTCCTTTATATTTAAAGGTTTTCCTGCTCTTTGATTCCTATTCCAAACATTTTCGTCATAGCGAGATGTTTCTCCAATAGGCCCACATTAAATCACAATGCTATTTTATAAAAGTATCGATTAGAAGAAAAACTCAAAAAAAGAACCAAGCCTGAACCAGGCTTGATTTCCTTTTATGTTTCAACTATCAATAAAAATTTTCTAATGATTTAGCATTCATGGACTCAGGCTCATAAGGAGGAGAAACCACCATTACCCCCTTGATCACTTCATCCCCTTCAGAATCCTCGGCATGTATGGATATCGTTACTTTATGTTGGGCTATATCTTTTTCCACTACCTCTAAACGAAACGAGATATCGGCATAATGGTAGACCGGCCTTGGAAAATCAAGCTCCTGGCGAAGAATATGGCTGCCTGGCCCTGGCAGATGCATGGATATCATAGAGGAAACCATCCCCTGCAGCATGACGGTTGGAACTATTGGCCGCTTGAAAGGTGTTTGGGATGCATAATCATGTTGGATATAAAGAGGATTAGCATCATCTGACAAACCTAAATACATGAGAAGGTCACGATCTTCAATTGTCTTCTCAGCTGTATAATGATCGCCAGACTTCAGTTCATGGATTTTTTTCCCAAGCTTTCGTTTTTTCCCTATCATTTCATCGCCCCCTCTGATGTAAACGCTTTCTCGTATGGTGATAAAAGGGATTCGGGGTAGATCCCCGAATCCCCGTCACCCTTATCTTTTATTGTAATATATTCAGTACATTTTTAACAGATTCAGCTGACTTATCTAATTGAGCTTTTTCTTCTTCTGTCAAATCAAGTTCGATTACTTCTTCAATCCCATTTCCGCCCAGTATAGTCGGGACACCAAGGTAAATACCTTCGTAGCCATACTCACCTTCTAAGTAAGCAATGGAAGGAATAACGCGGCGCTGATCTTTCAGAATAGCCTCAGCCATTTGTACTAACGATGCTGCTGGCGCATAATAAGCACTTCCATTGCCAAGGAGGTTGACGATTTCACCACCGCCTTTTCGAGTACGTTCTACGATTGCATCCAGGCGATCTTTTGAGATTAACTTTTCAAGTGGGATACCGCCTGCAAAAGAGTAGCGGATTAAAGGAACCATATCATCACCGTGACCGCCTAGCACAAAACCAGTTATGTCTTTGACAGACAAATTCAGTTCTTGTGCTACGAAAGTACGGAAGCGTGCGGTATCAAGCACTCCAGATTGACCGATGACACGGTTTTTCGGGAATCCAGCTTCTTGGAATACTGAATAAGTCATCGCATCAACCGGGTTCGTCAGAACAACGATGAGGCAATCTGGTGAGAACTTGACGATTTCTTTTGTAACACTCTTCATGATTTTAGAGTTGGTACTTACCAGGTCGTCACGGCTCATACCAGGCTTACGCGCAATCCCGGCAGTGATAATGACTAAATCAGATTCTTTGGTATCTTCATAGTTGGCTGTGCCGATAATATTGGAGTCAAACCCTTGAACTGGACTAGCTTCAAGCATGTCCAACGCTTTTCCTTTCGTCGGGTCTTCCATGTCAGGAATATCCACTAATACGACATCTCCCAGTTCCTTCTGAGCTAACATCAGTGCTGTAGTAGCCCCTGTAAAACCACCGCCGATAACTGAGATCTTTTTACGCTTGATTCCCATAAAAATCCCCTTCCCTATCGCTTGATTAGTCCATATTTTTGATTAGTGCATCGCCGAATTCAGACGTCTTAACTTCTGTAGCACCTTCCATCATGCGTGCAAAATCATACGTTACTGTTTTATTACCGATGGTTTTATCCATGGATTTGGTAATCAAGTTAGCTGCTTCTCTCCATTCCAGATGTTCAAGCATCAGGACACCAGAAAGGATGACAGATGATGGGTTGACTTTATCTTGTCCAGCATACTTCGGCGCAGTACCATGTGTCGCTTCAAAGATTGCATGTCCAGTTTCCTGGTTGATGTTCGCCCCTGGAGCAATACCGATACCACCGACTTGTGCCGCTAGTGCATCGGAAATATAGTCCCCGTTCAAGTTCATAGTAGCTACAACATCAAACTCTTTTGGACGAGTCAGGATTTGCTGAAGGAATATGTCGGCAATCGCATCTTTGACGATAATCTTGCCTGCTTGCTCTGCTTCATCTTGTGCTTTGTTTGCAGCATCTTTACCATCTTTTTCTACAATTTCATCATATTGGCGCCATGTGAATACTTTATCGCCGAATTCTTGTTCCGCAACTTCATATCCCCATGATTTGAATGCACCTTCTGTGAACTTCATGATATTTCCTTTGTGTACCAAAGTCACATTCTTACGCCCTTCGTTCAGTGCATACTCAATAGCGGCACGGACGATACGCTTTGTACCTTCTTCTGAAACAGGCTTGACGCCGATACCAGATGTTTCAGGGAAACGGATATTATGTACACCCATTTCATTTTGAAGGAAGTCGATGACTTTCTTCACTTCCGGTGTACCTTTTTGCCATTCGATACCTGCATAAATATCTTCTGTGTTCTCACGGAAAATGACCATGTCTGTATCTTCCGGATGCTTAACAGGAGATGGGACACCTGTAAACCAACGTACTGGTCGAAGACACGTGAACAAGTCAAGTTCTTGACGTAGCGCAACGTTCAATGAGCGGATACCGCCCCCGATTGGTGTTGTCAAAGGACCTTTGATTGCAATTTTATAGTCACGGATTGTATCTAGAGTCTCAGAAGGAAGCCATTCGCCAGTCTTGTCAAAAGCCTTTTGACCAGCTAAAACTTCTTTCCATTCAATACTTTTTTCTCCATTATACGCTTTATCAACTGCTGCCTCGATTACACGACTTGCAGCTGCCCAGATATCAGGGCCAATTCCGTCACCTTCAATGAATGGGATTACCGGACGGTCTGGTACGTTTAGTACTCCGTTTTCTACTGTAATTTTTTCAGCTTGTGTCAATCTCATTACCTCCTAATGTGTTGTTGGTATGTGGATTACATAATTATCATACGATAAATAATGATTAATAAAAAGGACTAGCCATATGAATCCACTGGTAAAGGGAGTCTTCTCTTTATGACTCCCTTCCTGCTAAAAAATTATAACTTTCTAATTATCGCTGGTCCAGTGATTTATACGTTTGACCCTTCGGACCTACATATTCCGCACGTGGACGGATCAGGCGATTGTTGTCATATTGCTCAAGAATATGAGCCAGCCAGCCGGAAACACGACTCACTGCGAAGATAGGTGTGAATAGATCATGATCCACTCCCAGGCTGTGATAAACAGAAGCAGAATAGAAATCCACGTTGGCAGGCAGGCCTTTTTCTTCTTTGATGTAATCTTCGATTTTAATAGACATCTCATAATATTTGGAGTGCCCTGTCAATTTAGTCAATTCTTTGGACATCTCTTTCAAAAATTTTGCGCGCGGATCGCCTTTTTGATAAACACGGTGACCCATACCCATGATTTTTTCTTTGTTGGCTAGTTTTTCTTTAATATATGGAACAGCGTTGTCCACTTCACCGATTTCAGTAAGCATCTTCATTACACGTTCGTTTGCTCCGCCATGAAGAGGTCCTTTCAATGCCCCGATTGCAGCCGTAACTCCAGAGTACACATCAGATAATGTGGCCACACAGACACGTGCTGTAAAAGTAGAGGCGTTCAATTCGTGATCAGCATGAAGGACAAGCGCCTTATTAAATGCTTCTACCTCGATATCCTCCGGTTCTTTCCCGTTAAGCATGTAAAGGAAATTCGCTGCGAAGCTCAACTCTTTCTTCGGGCTGATAGGATCTTGTCCTTTACGAAGACGTGCAAATGCAGTAACGATTGTAGGAATTTTAGCCTGCAAACGTACAGCCTTACGTTTATTCGCCCCTTCTTCCATTTCATCAGCCTCTGAATCATAAAGGCCAAGCATGGATACTGCCGTACGAAGAGCTGCCATTGGATGGACAGTAGATAGATCATACGATTTCAGATGTTCGATAACTTCTTTAGGAAGCTCCATGTTGGAAGCAAGATCATCTTTGAATGATTTAAGTTCTTGTTCATTAGGTAACTTTTGATTCCATAATAAATAAATAACTTCCTCAAAACTCGAATTTTCTGCTAAATCATCAATATCATAGCCGACATATGTCAGTTGATCATCGATGATGGAACTGATTGATGATTGTGTTGCAATAATACCTTCTAGACCTTTAGTTGCTGTCATACCCATTCTCTCCTTTATTTTTGATGACGCTTTCTAAATATACATTTATTCGAGAAAACGCTTTACCAACAAGCTATTAATGTGAATAGGAAATCATCCCCACTGCCAATTATAAAACATTCTAAAAAATATGTGAATTGAAACCGGTTAAATTGAATAGATTTTATCATTTTTATGAGGTATTCAAGCGGAATTTTGACGAAATCCAGCGCTAAAACGGCGATGTTTATCTATGTATTATTTTGAATTTTCATACAAATACAAAGTAATAATCGACCTAATACATGACGATATATGTACTCCTAAAAAACCACAGATGGACTGATCATAAAATTCACCTATAATTTCACCGGATAAAAAGACTCTTATTATATCCTATCACAATTAAGAATAAGTATGGTAATAGACCCGGAAGAAAGCTTTATTTAAGGCTTATTATTAAAAGGAAGGATCGCAAATATGGACATGTCATTTCTGAATAGATTATTCCGCTTCTTCATCGTGTTGTCGATTATATTGTTCTCTCTCACGCTTACCTATTATGTATTTCAATATGCTTATCCATTTTTGATTGCTTTTGGTATCGCATTCCTTATGAACCCGATTGTCAATTTTCTTCATCAGCGACTCCATTTCCCAAGGGGACTGTCGGTATTTAGTGTAATCCTTATAATCGCTGGTATATTCATTGGAATACTGATTTTACTTGTGGTAGAAATTGCAAACGGAACTGCCTATCTGGCTGCAGAGGTACCGGAACATTACAAATCCCTTGTTAATTATATTCAACTTTTCATTTCATCTACTATTATTCCACTTTATCAACGGCTGCTCTCTTTAATCAGCACACTTGATCCCTCACAGCAGGACACCATTATCAGTAGTATTCAAGAACTTGGAGAAAAAATTGCATACCAGGGGGCTTTCCTACTACAAGACTTCCTTCAACGCATTCCATTGGTGCTCAAACAATTGCCCAACTATGTTTCTGTTTTGATTTTTTCACTGTTAGGTACATTTTTTATCAGTAAAGACTGGCACAAATTCTCGGACAAACTATCCAAAAGTTTGCCAACCAAAGTGGTATCTTCTTTCTCTGAAGTTCTGCAGGGATTAAAGCTGGCTTTATTTGGGTTCTTCAAAGCACAAGTGATTTTGATTTCTATTACTGGAATGACAGTATTAATCGGTTTACTTTTTTTAAAGGTTGAACATGCTCTCACCATTGCACTGCTGACTAGCGTCGTCGATTTAATGCCTTACCTTGGGACTGGACTTATTTTTGTTCCATGGATCATTTATATGTTTGTAGCCGGCAACCACTTTTTAACAATCAGCCTTTCTCTACTTTACATGCTGGTAATCATTCAACGTCAAATGATAGAACCGAAAATCCTTTCCACAAATATCGGTTTGGATCCGCTGATGACACTGATCGCATTGTTTGCCGGCTTTCAATTGTTCGGATTTTCAGGGCTGATTATCGGCCCTGTAACGCTTGTCATTCTCCATACGCTTTATCAGGCAGGTGTTTTCCAGGAAATTTGGCGATACATTAATGAACCTAAAGAAAGTCCCTGATTAATCTTAAAGCGAATACGCTGAGCTTGTTGCACTCGTTACTAGTGCTTAGCATATCAATCACTTAGGATATATCGTAATGGTCCCGCGATCCATCATCCGTTTGATTAATTTACGGATCAAACGTTTAATCGGTGCACGCGTTGGTGGTAATAATAAAAGGAAGCCGATAGCATCTGTGATAAACCCTGGTGTAAGCAGTACAGCCCCGCCTACCAGTATGCATGCCCCGTCCAGTAGTGTATCTTGAGGCACTTGGCCATTCGCCATAGATTGCCGGAAATTATTGATTGTTTCCAATCCTTGTTGTTTTGCAAGCCATGCCCCTATGACCCCAGTCAGTATGATTAATAGAACCACCCATAATGGCCCGATGATATTGCCGACCCACACGAGCAACCCGATTTCTAATGCCGGAACTACTAATATGAATAATAATAACCAACGAAACATTGGCATAATCCTTTCTTGTTCAGTCTTCTTCTCTATTATACGACAAGCCTGCTTCAAACTAAAAAGAAAAGGATGATACTGCTCACTTTCAGCAGTATCACCCTTTATGATATTTATAGGACACCAGCGTGTCCACTGTAAATATCACCACGTGAACTATCGATAGTCAGGTCGTCTCCGTCTATAATCAGAGCAAATGCCTCTTCAACACCAACAATCACTGGTATACCGAGACTCAAACCAACTACAGCAGCATGAGACGTCAATCCGCCTTCCTGCGTAATCAGCCCACCAGCTTTTTCTATTGCAGGCATCATATCTTTATCTGTGCCATAAGTGACTAAAATATCGCCTTCTTCTACTTTGTCCAATGCTTCCTGAGTGCTTTTAGCTACAACTGCTCTCCCGTAAGCAGAACTTTGACCAATACCCTGGCCCTTCGCTAGCACGTCACCAATTACATGAACTTTCATCAAGTTAGTTGTGCCACTTTCTCCTACTGGAACGCCAGCGGTAATGATGATACGGTCTCCACGCTTGACAACGCCAGAAGCAAGGCCGCGATCAATCGCTTCTCCCAACATATCATCTGTAGTAGCAGCTCTTTTACCTAGTACTCCATGTACACCCCATACCAGTGAAAGCAGGCGTAGCACGCGTTCATTGGAGGTAATTGCTACAATGGGAGCCTGCGGACGATATTTAGATATCATTCGGGCCGTATGTCCACTTTCCGTTGGTGCTACAACCGCATTAACAGATAAGTTAATTGCTGTATGGGTGACGGATTGGCTGATAGCATCTGTAATCGTCAAATCACTTGTTTTCGAACGTTCCTGGAGAATTGCTTTATAGTCAAGTCCTGTTTCTGTTTTCTTAGCAATATTATTCATCGTTTGCACAGCTTCAACCGGGTAATTACCTGCTGCAGTTTCACCAGATAACATAATAGCGTCAGTCCCATCAAATATAGCGTTAGCTACATCAGATGCTTCTGCTCTTGTCGGACGAGGGTTACGTTCCATTGAATCCAGCATTTGCGTCGCAGTAATGACCGGTTTGCCGACTTGATTGCATTTTCGAATCAATTTCTTTTGCACCAATGGGACATCTTCCGCTGGTATTTCTACACCAAGATCCCCACGGGCTACCATCAGTCCATCACTGGCAGCAAGAATTTCATCAATATTGTCTACCCCTTCTTGATTCTCAATTTTAGGGATGATTTGAATATGAGTAGCACCGTGTTTTTCAAGAAGCTCTCTGATTTCCAATACATCGGAAGCCCTGCGAACAAAAGATGCAGCAATGAAATCAACATCCTGTTCAATACCAAATTCGATATCTTTCGCGTCTTTTTCAGTAATACCTGGCAAGTTGACACTGACATTAGGTACGTTGACACCTTTTTTCGTTTTCAACAAGCCGGAATTCAAGACAGTTGTTTTGATTTCATTATTTTCTTTATTCACTTCTTCCACCTGGAGTTCAATTAAACCATCATCCAACAGGATCTTAGAACCTTGATGAACATCATCAATCAGGCCTGGATAGGTTACAGAAATGCGTTCGTTGGTACCTTCAATTTCATCCATACTGACGAAAAGGGTGTCCCCTTGTTCCAATTTCACGCCGCCACCTTGCATGACACCAGTACGAATTTCAGGACCTTTCGTATCCAAGAGGATCGCAATGTTTTTATTGGTCTTCTCTGCTGCCTCACGAATATTCTTAATCCGCTGGCCATGCTCTTCGAAATCCCCATGTGAAAAGTTAAGGCGAGCTACATTCAATCCAGCCTCAATCAGCTTGGTCAACGTTTCTACCTGTTCGGATGCCGGACCAATCGTTGATACGATTTTTGTCTTTCTAATCATGTTTTTCCTCCTCATAAAAAGCTTCTTTACATTGGTATTTGCGAACCATACTTTTCTTTATATAGATAGTTCTTGAGAAAGCTGATACATTTCCATGTCGATGGAGTGTTTTTGATTCAACGCTTCAATAATGTCATGGTCGACCAATCGATTATTTTGAATACCTACTATCCGGCCTGCTTTCCCAGAGAGCAGGATATCTACAGCTTTTGCACCTAACCTGCTTGCTAAAACACGGTCAGCAGCTGTAGGAGAACCTCCTCGCTGCGTATGCCCTAAGACAGTGACCCTTGTCTCCAGGTCTGTTGCTTCTTTGATACGTTGACCGAATTCAAAACCACTGCCGACTCCTTCAGCTACAAGTATGATACTGTGTTTCTTGCCACGTTCATGGCCTCGCTTCAAACGCTGGACTACATCGTCAAAATTCTCCTGACGTTCAGGAACAAGAATCGTCTCAGCACCATCAGCTAAGCCGGCCCACAATGCTAAATCGCCCGCGTCTCTTCCCATTACCTCAATCACGTATGTACGCTCGTGTGAGGTAGCCGTATCGCGAATTTTGTCAATAGCTTCAATAATCGTGTTTAGAGCCGTATCAAAACCGATGGTGAAATCCGTACCTGGAATATCATTATCAATCGTACCTGGCACCCCGATACATGGATACCCTTTTTCAGTGAGCTTCTTAGCCCCTCTGAAGGAACCATCTCCACCAATGACCACCAAACCATCAATTCCATGTTTCTTTAATTGGTCAATACCTTTCTGCTGTCCTTCTTCTGTTTTGAATTCTTCACAACGCGCAGAGTATAACTTGGTACCACCACGCTGGATGATATCACCGACCGATCCCAGTTCCATTTTTTCTATATTGCCATCAATCAGTCCTTGATAGCCATATTTGATACCATAAACCTCTAAGTCATTAAAAATTGCTTTTCTTACTACCGCTCGAATAGCTGCATTCATTCCTGGTGCATCTCCACCACTGGTCAAAACTCCGATTTTTTTCATATCCAATCACCTCTTTTATAGGTTCCATTGCTTCTTTTTTCCCTATCTCAAGATAAATCTAAACTTACCTAATAGCAACATCGTTTCTGTGACAATTTCATGTTTATGCAGCTTTCACAATTAAGCTTGACTGTTTGCGAAAAAGATTATACGTGATGCACAAGCGGTTGGCAAACAAGATGACGCTTAGAGAATTATGCCTGGTAAATGAAAGCGCTATCCACCCCTGAAGATACGAAAAGCCGCACATTTATACTAAAGTGCGACTTTTCCCCTATAAGGCAATCTAGTTCAATTATAATGGAAGATCTGTATAATCTCCAATTTTCTTGTATTTTTTCCATCGAGCTTCTAATAATTCTTCTTTACTCAACTTCTTTAAACTGTCTATAGACTTTTGGAGCTCCTTATCAATATTAGCTGCCTGAGCTTCGATATCCCGGTGAGCTCCTCCTCGAATTTCTGTAATGACTGTGTCGATAATCCCTAATTTTTTCAAATCATAGGAAGTGATTTTCATCGTCTCTGCTGCATGCTGTGCCAAGTTCGAATCTTTCCATAATAAGGCAGCCGCCCCTTCCGGAGAGATTACCGAATACGTGGAGTTTTCCAACATATGGATATGGTCACCTACACCAAGCGCCAGCGCACCACCGCTTCCACCTTCCCCGATAACAATACAAATGATTGGAACTTCAAGGCCGGCCATTTCCATTAAATTACGTGCGATTGCCTCGCTTTGCCCTCGTTCCTCTGCAGCTTTACCGGGATAAGCACCTTTCGTATCAATAAAGCAGATAATCGGGCGTTTAAATTTATTCGCTTGCTTCATCAGACGCAAGGCTTTGCGGTAACCTTCCGGATGGGGCATGCCGAAATTACGTCGGAGGTTTTCTTTTGTATCCTTCCCACGCTGATGTCCTACTACTGTTACGGGCATATCTTTATATTTAGCGATCCCTGCCACAATCGCTTCATCATCTCCATATAACCGGTCGCCATGCAATTCGATGAAATCCGTGAAAATAGCATGGATATAATCCAGGGTTGTCGGTCGTTCAGGGTGCCTTGCTAATTGGACGCGATTCCAAGGCGTCAATCGATCGTATACGTCCTCTTCAAGATTTTCCAGACGCTGTTCTAAGGTTTCGATCTCCTGACTAAGATCCATTTCACTTTCTTCAGTGAGCCTTTTCAATTCTTCAATTTTTCCTCTGAGTTCGACCACCGGTTTTTCAAAATCCAATACTTGTTTCACGAAATTTCACCTCCTGGCTGATGGATACTTAAAATTGTTTCCAACTTGTTTTTAAGTTCATGACGATGGATCACACCATCCAATTGACCGTGCTTCAATAAAAATTCTGCAGTTTGAAAATCATCGGGCAGTTTTTCACGTATGGTTTGCTCAATGATCCTTCTTCCTGCAAATCCGATCAAAGCCCCAGGTTCTGCGAAATTAAAGTCCCCAAGGGAAGCAAAACTGGCAGACACCCCTCCTGTGGTCGGGTGGGTCATAACTGAAATCATCAGACCGCCTTCAGCATGGAGCCTTTGAATAGCGACAGATGTCTTTGTCATTTGCATTAAACTCAGTACGCCCTCTTGCATTCTGGCCCCGCCTGATGCGGTGAAAATTATAAAGGGGATTTTTTCCTGACGTGCCTGTTCAATTGCATTGGCAATTTTTTCACCAACTACCGAACCCATGCTGCCCATACGAAACCTGGCATCCATAACTGCGATAGCCGTTTCACAATTTCCAAGCTTCCCTTTACCGGTTACCACCGCCTCATTCAAGCCGGACTTTTGGCGATCCTTTTCAAGCTTGGCTTCGTAGTCAGGAAAACCTAAAGGGTTGGTGGACACCATATACTTGTCCCATTCTTCGAAGGAATCCTTCTCAAAAAGACTTTCGATTCTTTCAAAGGCATTTTGCTGGTGATGATGATCGCAATGAGGGCAGACATTCAAATTTCTTTCTAATTCTTTTCGGTAATATATTTTGTTGCATTTTGGACATTTTTGCATCAACCCTTCAGGTACTTCCTGCTTGCCTTCCTGGCTTGGGATAGGTGCATACTTGCGTTTTTTGTTAAATATATCTTTCAGCATCAAGGCTATTCCTCCTTTGGGACAAAACTTCTTTCATATAATGTAGCGGAAAACGCTCAAAAAGATTGTCGTTCCCTGTCAATTTTCATTCGACAAATTAAGCTCTTTTTCATACCAGCTCCTCAAATCGGGGAGATCTTTCTTCTCCATACCCTCAATCACTTTATGATAGAAGGATGTCTGGAAATCGAACTCATGTACCGTATTGGCAAACCCATCAATCAACTGCCACATCCGATTCAATAATTCATTCCCTGATAACTGAAACAAATATTGAAAAAAAGCATGGTGCAGCATCCTCTTATTTTGCTGGTGATCATCTAAAATCTTATCCAGATCTTCTATATGAGCTTGTTCCAAGTCTGCCATCACCTGGTGGGTGACTTCAATTTCAAGCATCATCTTAGCCGTGGCTAATTCTGCTTTAGTCCTGGCCTCATGTAGTATAAAGGTCGATAGCAGTTCTACCATATGATACGGCCGGTAGGTACGCATAAAGGTACCTTCGCCCCTTCGGGTTTCAATCAACCCTAACAGTTCCAGAGCGCGAAAGGCTTCCCTGATAGAAGATCGGCCGACATTCAGAAGCTCACTTAATTCGCGTTCAGAGGGGAGTTTGTCTCCAGGTCCTAGCTGATGTTGTTCAATATACATTTTTATTTGGTGTAATACTTCTTCATATACCTTTACTGTTTGAGACCCGGACAATGTGATGCCACTCCTTTACTCCAACACCTAACTGTTATTATTCCCAAAATAGAGGAATAGGTTCATTTATGTAAGTGGGAGAAAGGCAGCATCCTCTCTCCCTTACCCTTAATTTTCTTCATCAATCATGGTAAGTTTTCTCGTTTTTTCAGCTACTTCTTCAGGATCTACGTGAAGACGTGCTACTCCGGATTCCATGGCAGCTTTCGCAACACTTGCCGCCACTTTCGGTGCCACACGTGCATCGAAAGGAGCTGGGATGACATAGTCTTCGTTCAATTCTTCAGCTGTTACAAGAGATGCAATCGCTTCAGCCGCCGCTATCTTCATTTTTTCATTAATCCGTGTCGCTCGTACATCAAGCGCACCACGAAAGATTCCTGGAAATGCAAGGACATTATTCACTTGGTTAGGAAAGTCGGATCTGCCTGTTCCAATCACACGTGCCCCGGCAGATTTTGCATCTTCCGGCATAATTTCCGGATCAGGATTGGCCATCGCAAAAATAATCGGGTCCTCATTCATGGACTCAACCATTTCTTTCGATAACAATCCACCGACAGACACACCGATGAATACGTCAGCGTCCGTCATTATTTCCTCCAGGGAGCCCTCTTGCTTATCCTTATTCGTGATTTTTGCAATTTCATCTTTTACATCGTTCATTCCATAATTACGTCCTTCAAAGATGGCCCCTTTAGAATCACACATAATTATGTCACGTACACCAAAATGATAAAGCAGCTTGATAATGGCGATACCCGCAGCTCCAGCCCCATTAGCTACTACTTTTATATCGGAAAACGACTTTCCGACGATTTTTAAAGCATTCATCAACCCCGCCACGGTTACAATGGCTGTCCCATGCTGATCATCGTGGAAGATTGGAATATTCGTTTCTTTTTTCAATTGTTCTTCAATAATGAAACAGTTTGGAGCTGCGATGTCTTCCAGATTGACGCCCCCGAATGTCGGTTCCATCAGTTTGACAGTATTTACGATTTCATCCACTTTATGTGTATCTAGACAGATTGGGAAAGCATCTACTCCGGCAAAACTTTTAAATAATGCAGCTTTCCCTTCCATGACGGGCAACGAAGCCTCGGGGCCGATGTTTCCTAACCCCAGTACAGCTGAACCATCACTTACAACAGCTACCATATTCCCTTTCATTGTATAATCATAAACTGATTCTTTATGGTCATAGATCTCTTTACATGGCTCTGCTACTCCCGGGGAATAAGCAAGGCTAAGATCTTTAGCGTTTTTAATAGGTACTTTTGAATGGGTTGCTAATTTTCCTTTATTGACACGATGGATGTGTAATGCCTCATCTCTTAAATTTGACACCTGAAACCGCTCCTTTATAAACAATAAATATGGATAATTCATAGATAAATTCGAGTGGTCTGACCACCATGGTTAGACTCCTTAATTATAACAGATGATATATAGGTGTAAAGCAACACCCTTTACATCGACTATTATTAACTTTAAAACCCAGCTTCCTTCCCCTGTGAAAGCTGATCTTACTTCTGTATTACGACCCTGCTGCAGCGAGAATTCAGGTAAAAACGAGCTCAGCATACCATAGCCTGGACGCTGAGCTTCATCAAGTTATTTAGTTGAAGCTGGAACAACAGATTCTTTACCAAAATAATCATGTAATGCCTGCAAACATTCCCTGGAAAGGTTTAGATAATAGTCACTGGATAGCCGATAGGTTTTTCCCTTATTTGCATTATGAACAATTACAGGCGTATTACCTGGGAAATGATCGGCAACTTGTCGAATCGCCTGTAAAGCGTCAAATTCTTCTTGGTCTGACAACCGGATGAACAGCTTTCTAGCCGTATCATCCCCATCTTCAATCATATTTTCAGAAAATGGCTCAATAACAGAAAGCAGCCACTGCAACTGGTTTTTCCTATTTTCAATATTCCCTTCAAAACAGATCAGCATCTCTTCTTGCAGCCATGGTCTTACTTTCCGGTATAATTCGGGAAAGATGACGGAATCCGCCTCTCCTTGCTCATCACTTATGGTCATGAAAGCCATTGGGTCGCCTCTCTTTGTTCTGATTTGTTTAATATGATCAACAACCCCACAGGATTTCAAATGCTTCTTCTGCTTTAACGATTCCATTTTGTTCAATGAAATAAAACCGTTGGCGCGGAGCTTAGTACGATAATCTTCCAAGGGATGGCTTGACATGTATGTTCCGAGAACTTCTTTTTCCATGGTTAGTTGTTTAAGCCGAGTAAAAGGTTCGGTTTCTACATAGTTATCATCCAATATCAGATCCTCCTGAAAAAAAGAAGGCTGATCATCAAACTCCTTGAACAACTCACCTTGTTCTATTGCCTGATCAATACTTGCAAGCAAACTGGCGCGGTTAGGATGAGTTTCATCAAAAGCACCTGCCATGATCAATGACTCAATCACTTGTCGATTAACAGCTTTTAAGGGAACTCTTAAACAAAAATCAAAAATATTTTTAAACGAAGCTTGCTTTCTTGCATCTATTATCTCTTGCACCGCTTGATACCCTACACCTTTAATCGATAACATCCCCATCTGGATGTTTCCATTTTTCACTCGGAACCCAGCATAGCTGTTATTGATGGATGGCGCTGTTACCTTTACATCAGACTCTTTTGCTTCCCGGATGTATGCTGCCAGTTTTTCGTGATTGCCTGCATTGGAATTCATTAGCTCTGCCAGGAAGTAGGCGGGATAATGAGCTTTCAAGTAAGCAAGCTGATAGGAAATCATACTGTAAGCTACAGCATGGCTGCGGTTGAATCCATAGTTAGAAAATTTAACGATCCACTGGTAAATTTCTTTAGCAACTTCATCCTGGTACCCCTTTTTCCTTGCTCCATCCAGAAAAGCAGCTTGCTGCTCAGCAATCAACTCCTGCTTCTTTTTACTGACAGCTCTTCTTAAAACATCGGCCTGTCCAAGCGAAAAACCTGCGATTTGATTGGCTACCTGCATAATTTGTTCTTGATAAACCAGTACACCAAAAGTTTTCTCTAAAATTGGCTCCACATCAGGGTGAGGATATTCCACAGTAGCTCTACCGTGCTTACGGTCGATATAGAGAGGAATATATTCCATGGGACCTGGTCGATACAAAGCGTTAACAGCTACAACATCTTCAAAACGATTAGGTTTTAATTTTTGAAGTACGCCCTTCATCCCTTGGGACTCTAATTGGAAAATTCCATTCGTCCTGCCTTCCCTCAATAATTGGTAAGTTGCCTCATCGTTGTAAGGAATAGAATCAAGAGAAAAATCACGCCGCAGAGAGCGGACTATATTGGCTTCAATTCGTTCTAAAAGAGTCAGGTTACGTAATCCTAAGAAGTCCATTTTTAACAAACCGATTGTTTCTAAATCTCCCATGGCATACTGAGTAAGAGGGACGCCTTCATGTCCAGCCATTAATGGAACATTCTCTGTAAGTGAAACTTCACTGATCACCACTCCAGCCGCGTGGGTCGATGTATGTCTTGGCAAACCTTCGAGCTTGGCGGCAATTTTGAATAACAATTGAAGCTTTGGCGATTGACGTATATACATAGCCAGTTCTTCCGATTGCTTGACAGTGCCTACTATTGTTTTGTCGCTGCTTACAGAAAACTCTTTCAATATAAAAGCTGCATCCTGTTGATCGATACCAATGGTTTTAAATAATTCACGCAACAGACTCCGGGCCGCAAACGTGCCAAATGTTATGATTTGCGCAACATGGTCCGGGCCATATTTTTGAGTGACGTACTGAATCACTTCATCTCTACGGTGATCGGAAAAGTCAATGTCGATGTCGGGCATCGATATGCGCTCCGGGTTAAGAAACCTCTCGAACAGCAAATCGTAATGCAGCGGATTGACTTCTGTAATTCCAAGTAAATAAGCAACCAATGAACCAGCGGCTGATCCACGTCCTGGCCCTACCTTGATATTTTGCTGCTTCGCATAAGTGACGAAGTCCCAAACAATCAGGAAGTAATCACTGAAGTTCATGGAAGTGATAATCTTCCATTCATATTCCAGACGCTTGACTGCCTGTGCTTTATCACTGTCATCTAATTGTTCAATTGCCCGATCACAGATTTCTTTTAAGTACTCATCCGCGGTCTTACCTTCAGGGACTGGAAAAGACGGGATTTGTTGCTCATTCAACGGTAATTCTACCTTGCATTGTTCAGCGAGTTGTTCGGTTTCTGTTAATATATCAGGCCACCATTCTGAAAATAACCGTTCCATTTCCTGGGCTGTTCGTAAATGCCGCTCTTTACTTTCCCCAGTACTTTCTCCAGGAGACCACCGTCGGCCTTCCCTCATTGCTGTTAAGCAATCAAAAGCCTGGGCATCTTCTGGTTGGAGATAACGCACATCCTGCAATGCGACAGCCTGAGCACCATGATCTGCTACGAACTGTTTCAATCTGTCATGCAGCTTGCGCTCCCGCTCCAAATTATGATCCTCAACCCCTAAATAAACACTTGAATTCTCAAAAGCAGCAGTCCATTTGGTCAGGAAATCATGAGCTCCGTTCTCATTTCCGACTTCTAAATAATGGGCTATTGGTGAATCTACAGCAGGTAAAATTGTAATTACACCGGCCGTATAGTTATGTAATGCCTCTACATCTACAGACTTACTTTCCCCTGATTGTATGTAGCTGCTCAATCTCAGCAAATTTTTGTAGCCCGAGAGATGCTTTGCTAATAATACGGCGGAAAAAGTCTGGTCATTTATTTCCACTTCGACTATCATACCAAGAATCGGTCTGATTCCTTCTTTTATACAAGCCTGGTAAAATTCTACGGCTCCGTGCATGACCCCCTCGTCTGTCAAAGCTAGAGAGGTGAATCCACTTTTTTTCGCCGTCTGAACTAATTTATTGATGGTTATACTGCTCTTCATCAAACTATAACCGCTGCGGACTTGCAAATGCGTAAACGACATTCTGATCACCTTTCTTCCTTATCTATTATTATAGCTGATTGTTAGAGGGGAATGAAACCACACCGCATACCTTGTCTTATGATTTCATATATTTAATAGAACTATATAAAAGGGCAGACCGGGCAGAATCGCAAGAGAGGGTTGGTAATTGTGGAAGAACGGTTGATTGTTTCCATGATTCATGTTTTTTTTATTGCTTTCGGAGTCATGGTCGGTGGTGCGTTTATTGGTAGTCTCGGCAGTCTTTTGACAGGTGAGGCACCATATACCTCGATGGTACGAATTTCAAAAGGTTTGAGGATTTGGGCGATAGTGGCGGCAATAGGCGGGACATTTGATACAATCGCACGCTTTGAAAGAGGAATTTTTGATGGGTCGACCTTTGATATATTTAAACAAATTATGGTCATTGTTGCTGCCATGGGTGGCGTAAAAGCTGCGCTGTTATTTTTTCAATGGATTTTGCAAGAGGATATCACATGATGCACATTCCCACATATTATAAGCGGAGAGGATGGCAGCGTTTTTTTGCAGGGTTAATTGTAGGAGCCATCATTGCTTATGGACTTTTACTATACGTAAGTGGCAGCTTGCTTGAACATTGGGTGGAGGAAAACATCCGATTAAGAGGAAAGTTGACTGAGCTTGAGTCTGCATATGAAGGCCTTTTAAACACCCAGGAAGAGGAAGAAAAACAATTCACCGTCCAACAAATAGAGATAGCTTTTACTAATGATAAGCGCCTGCAGTTGGACCGTTTGACGAAACATCAACTAGAAACATTATTAAAAGCTGAAATCGAGGGTGTGATTGGAAAGAATGTAGAGGAGATCGGTAAAAATCGCGATTTGCTTATCAAAGCAATTGAAAACAAACGGTTCCGAATTGATGATTTCACCTATCAGGTGGAAGTAGTCCAACTTATCATTTACACACAACTCAGCTTAGAATTAAGTATTTCTATTGATACTTGACCATGAAAAATTAAAATTATGACAAAATGATGAAATTTTCAGAAAAATGTAGCGAATCTCTGTTGAATTTTATACAATAGAGTTAGATAAATAGCAATTCAAATCAAAGGGGTGAGTGTTATGTTGATCATGGACCGTCATCGCCTGGTGGAGGAAAAGATTGCACAGCTCATGAACGGTTACACCGCATACGCAGAAACTGATGAACTCATCCGTCTAATGAAAAGAGATGTAGCCAGACGCCAGCTCAATGTCTTTTTCGACCGCACGGATACAGGCTGCTGGTTCATTCCAGTTGACCCAGTTAAGTCGAAACATTAAAGGTTGAACCCTCACGAACCTATATAGGCTCGGAGGGTTATTTTGTGTGAATTATCCCTTTTGATTTTCCTGCTTATACTGCCTGCATACTTCTTCGAGTTCAGCTGTTATCGCTTCTGTTTCTTCCCAGGAATGTGCAGAAGCACCAGCTGCCATTGGATGTCCCCCGCCATTATGATTTGCGGCCACACCATTGATGATTGGACCTCTTGAGCGTAATCGCACACGGATTACCTCGTCTTCTTCGACGTAAAATGCCCAGGAAAGAACACCTTCCACATCCCCAAGAATACCTACTAACTGGCTGGTTTCCAATACGGTCACCCCATACTCTTTCATGACATCTTTCGTAATACGGATAGTGCTCAACCCCGATGGTGATACCGTGAAGTGCTGGAGTATGTAACCCTTCAGCCGGACGACATTCATCTTGGTGTTATACATGCCCTCATATAAACCCGGACGGTCAAAAGGATAACGAACCAGATCAGCAGCATACTTCAATGTCTTTGTCGTTGTGCTTGGAAATAAAAACCTTCCAGTATCTCCTACAATTCCCGCATACAAAAGACGCGCACCCGCCTCTGTCAGCTTCAACCCTTGCTTTTCAAATTCCAGGTAAAATTCATAAATCAACTCACTCGCTGAGCTGGAATCTGTATCGACCCACTGGATATCCCCGTACTGATCGACATTCGGGTGATGGTCAATTTTAATTATTTCTTTTCCCTTGGTATAACGTTGATCGTCCACCCTTGCTTGATTAGCAGTATCGCATACAATAACCAGGGCTTGTTCATAATCCTGATCCGCCACTTCATCCATACCTATCAGGAAATTTAAAGAGGGATCTTCTTCCCCGGTTAGCAAGACTGCCTTCTCCGGAAAACTTGCCTGGATGATCTCCTTTAAGCCACCAGTAGAACCTAGTGCATCAGGATCCGGTCTTACATGCCTGTGAATGATGATTTTCTCGTATTCTGTTATCTTTTCCAATATCTTTGTTTTGCACATATAATTACTCCTTACCTCGCATGGTTACTTACTATTTAATCATAGAAATCCAATAACAGGTAGCATATTTGATTAAAACAAGCTACAATAGTATTGATTTCAGACAATATTAGGGAGTAGATTTCATGCTGATATTTTCCACTTTGATTCTTGTTTCACTTATTTTATATATTTATTATAAAGTAAATATAACCCGCACCCGAGACAGATTGACTCAGCTTTATTTCAATGGAAAAGCCAGGATTTGTCTTGGAAGCTTTGTTTTCTTCTTTGGTATCAATCAGTATCTCTTTTATGAAACAAAACTCTCGCTTTATATAGGCATCGTGTTCCTTGTACTAGGTGGCATGCAGATGTACTTCGGTTTCAAAAGCTCTCGCCATTATAAAAACGAGTACCAGAAACAAGAAACAGCTTCCAACTGACTAGGATAGGAAAGGCAGCGCATAGGAGCGCTGCCTTTTTTGCTGTCTCAACGGTCGATTAATTGTGCCATTAACAGGGCTTTTCCCACCAGTGTCTTTTCATGATAGAGCTCAACGTCTACCTTAGCAAATTTACGACCGACTTCCATGATTTCCGGTTTGATTTCAATGACACTCTCAATCTGAACAGGTTTAATAAAATAAACCGATAAGTTTTCTACCACCAGGTCGCCTTTTTTATATTTTCGAAGCAGCCGGCTGCTTGCTTCCGTCACTAGTGAAGTGAATACCCCGTAGGAAAGGCTTCCCAGTTGGTTGGTCATTTGCGGAGTGACAGCAACCTGGAATAGCATATTATTACCTTCTTCTCCGATTACTTCCACCTGTTTGCTTACCAGATCATCTATCGTTTCTCCAACCTGTGGCTGGCGCTGAATATGCTGCAAAGCTTTCAAAACATCCTGCCTGGAAATCAGCCCTTGCAGTTTATGGTGCTGGTCGACTACTGGCATGATTTCAATTCCTTCCCAAACCATCATATGAGCAGCATTGGCTAGAGATGTTTTGGTTTGAACTGTCATTGGATTTTTTGTCATTACTTTATCAATGACTATACTCCTGTCTTTTCCAATGACATCTTTCGAAGTTACCATCCCCACTACACGATTGTTACCATCGACGACTGGATACCTGCTGTGTGAAGTAGCTTCATTCAATTCATGCCAATTTTCAACGGTATCTGTCGTTTTCAAATAATAGGATTGCTCAAAAGAAGTATAGATATCCTCGACCAGCACGATTTCTTTTTTAATGAGCTGATCATAAATCGCCCGGTTGATCATAGCTGCTACAGTAAACGTATCATAACTCGTGGAAATGATCGGCAATTTCTTTTCATCAGCCAGTTTCTTGACACGATCTTCCGTATCAAATCCACCGGTAATCAAGACAGCCGCTCCTTCTTTCAATGCTAATTCATGAGCATTCGTCCGGTTACCTACTATCAGTAACGACCCCGCTTCTGTATAGCGCATCATCGCTTCCAGCTTCATCGCTCCGATAACAAATTTATTCAATGTTTTATATAAACCTTCTCTGCCTCCCAGCACCTGACCATCTACAATATTGATGATTTCCGCAAAGGTGAGGCGTTCAATGTTTTCTTTCTTCTTTTTTTCAATTCGAATTGTCCCGACACGTTCAATCGTACTTACCAGGCTTTGATTTTCAGCTTCTTTAATAGCTCTGTATGCGGTTCCTTCACTGACATTCAGTTCTTTTGCTATTTGGCGTACGGATATTTTATTGCCCACGGAAAGTGATTCAATAAATTGCAGGATCTGTTCATGTTTCGTAGCCATTGTCATTCACCATTCTTTCTAACTGTACTAGTGTTTATGTATCTAATTGTTATTATACAGATGATACAGTCTTCCTGCAATTTTTAACAGAAAATCCAACTTGCGGCTGCTTGCTTTTATTGGCTAAAATTTTATTATATTGGCTGCTTTACATTTTTATCAGCTGATTTTTGATGTATTGGCTACAAAGGGTATTAGGCGAATAGAGCCTATTCCCATAAAAAAAACCGTCACTTCCAAAAGTGACGGTTCGGCTAAACTATTACAATTCGATAGATTCGCCTACTTCTAAAGCTTTACCTGTCCCAGGGTTCACCTTTTCAGCGAAGGCTTTCCCATCCTGGTTGATCAGATCGAAGGTGTTATAGTGAATAGGTACTACCTGTTTAGCATCCAGCCATTTAGCAGCGACCAATGCGTCATCTGGTCCCATCGTGAAATTATCCCCAATCGGTATGAATGCCAAATCAATTTTATTCATTTCACCAATCATCTTCATATCACTGAATAACCCGGTATCGCCCGCGTGGAAAATGGTTTTGCCTTCAACCGTCAATAAAATGCCAGTCGGCATACCAGTGTAAACGGTAGTTCCATCTTCTTCGGTGTAAGAAGAACCGTGAAATGCCTGGGTAAACTTAACTTTACCAAAATCGAACTCATGTGAGCCGCCGATATACATCGGATGAGCATTCACGCCCTTATTCCCAAGGTATTCCGCCAATTCGAACGGAGCTACTACTAGCGAATCATTACGCTTAGCGATGTCGACTGTATCACCGACATGATCATTATGACCATGGGTCAACAGGATGACATCTGCTTTAACTTCATCGGCGTTGAGATCCGTATTTCCATTCCCGGAAATGAATGGATCGAATAAAATCGTTTTACCATTTGCTTCTACTTTTACGACGGAATGACCATGAAATGTTGCTTTCACACTATCCTCTCCTTCGCAGAAATTTTACAATATTCTCATTTAATAATTATCCCAAGCTTGCTCATATTTTTCAATTAAATGAGGATCAATCAATGTATTGGGTTTCAAAGGGACCTTATTCCCTTTCCGGTTGATTATTTCCCTGTCTTCATCTTTTCCAAACACCGTAAAAGCACGGAGAAGATCCTCGGTGAGGTAAGTTGTTTCAACAGAGATATCGAGATCTTTAAGTTCAATTTTTTCTCGCGACGCCATGACAAACCCCCAGTTACCGAAGCTCGGAATATCGAGATGGAAGTTTTCCGTTTCTAATCCTGTCGAGCGGATGGTTTCATCAATCGTCCAATAGACTTCCGTAGCAAAGACAGGGCTGGTCGCCTGAATCATTGCTGCTCCTCCTGGACGAAGATGGTTCCTAATAAGTGAATAAAATTCACGCGTATACAATTTATTCAGGCTTTCATTGTTCGGATCAGGAAGGTCGATAATGATAACATCGTAAAATTCATCATTCTTCTCCAGAAACTCGAAGGCATCCTCGTTGTATACTGTTACTTTCTCATCTTTCAAAGCACCTTCATTCAACTGGAGCAAATGATAATTAGTGTTAGCCAGCTCGGTAACAGCAGGATCCAAATCTACCAGTGTAATTTCTTTTAATTGTTTGTATTTCAATAATTCCCGAATTGCAAGGCCATCGCCGCCGCCGAGCACCAAAACATTTTTCACATCTTCAGCCTTTGACAACGGTGGATGGACGAGCGTCTCATGATAACGGTACTCATCAGAAGAACTGAATTGCAGGGAACCATCGAGGTACAAACGAGTGTCTCCTTGTTCTTTAGTGAGCACAATTTTCTGATAGGCACTATTTTCGTTAAAGATGATTGGATCTTTATATAACTTCTGTTCAAAGGAAAACGCCATTTCTTCCCCAAAAAACAGTCCTGCCAGCAAAAGCAGAGCAATGATAGCTCCGGATAGGATATGTACCTTTAACTTAGCAATTTCTTTACGGAATAAATAAAGTACAACCAAGGCTACTGATAAATTGATTAATCCCACGAAAAATGCACTTTTCACCATACCGAGCTGCGGGCGAAGTAAAAACACAAATAAAAGCCCGCCGATAAGCCCTCCTGCATAGTCTGAAAACAACACACGAGCCGTACTGCGATTCAATTCTACTCCGATTTCATTCGCTTTTCGAATAAGGAGAGGAAGTTCAAGTCCAGTCAACGTCCCGATAACCAATGTCACGGAATATAAAAACAACGCATCTGTGCCATCTGGCGCGAATGCAGTCATACCAAACATCATAAAGCTTGAAAAGCCACCAATTAAAGCTACCATGAACTCGATCCATATAAAAGCTATGATTAACCGCTTCAATACTTTTTCACTGATAGACGCACCAATCCCCATCCCTGTCAAGAACAGGCTGATGGTCAACGTATATTGTTTTACGCCATCACCCAGTATGTAAGAGCCCAAAGCACCAAATAGCACCTCAAAAATAATTCCACAAATTGAGACGATACCTGAAGCCCAGTAAATGAAATGACTCTTTTTAATAGCTTCTTGTTGCATAGTTGATCACTCCGATGAACAAATATAAAGAAAAAAGGGCCGTCTCCAAGGAGAGAGACACCCCCTTTCAGACGCTTGACTTACGTAATGGAAGCGCCGATTACAAAAGCTAAACCGATGGATACTCCGACTGAGATGATACCAACAGCAATATTGTTTTCTTTCAGCATCGTTTCCACTGAAAATTTCCTTGTGAACATTTCAAATAAGAAGTAGGCAAGCATTTGGAGGACTACCCCATAGGCTCCCCATATCAACGTGTCCCACAATGTCAAACTATGATAGATAGCAAAAGAAAGAATGATACAAATCCCGATTATTTTTCCGGCAATAGATAAAGCAACCGCAGTATTGCCCTGTCTAACTTCTTCCCAATCCTTATATTTCGTAGTTATCACTTCAAATACTGCCAGGCCGATCAATACGACTATGACAGCAATAACAAAATAAGCAAAAGTAGCAATGAATGGTCCCATACTATCAACCTCCTAATAGATTATTTTCCTGCACCAGGTCCTCCGCCTCGCCCTGCAGAGCCCCGGAATGTACCTGTATCTCCCGAACGATAACCCCCGTACATAGAGTATCCGCCATAGCAATCATTCGATGCCCGGCAACGGCCAGCCTGATTTTCAGCCCAATTACTTGAATTAAGCATTCTGTTCAATACAGCATAAGTTAATAGGCCATTAAAGAATCCAGGTGAATAATGATTGCGGACAAATTGATCATTCGACAGCTCAATGAAGACTACGCCAGGTTCTTCTTCACTTTCCTTCATAATTACAAAATGATCAGGATAAACAAGCACTTGTTTATTATTATTGTAATCACTTTTCTCATCCGGCTTTAGTGTTCCAGCTAACAAATCTGCCAGTTCTGGTATTTTGAATTCCCTTGTGACATAAACTCTCGAGATGCCTTCATCTGTACGAACCGTATCAATCAATGGAAAATGATTGCTTACAAGTTCTTCTGCATCAGAGGGCTCAGATTGCTGCAAAGATGAGATGATACTTTCTTTTGATGGTTCTTCGGGTAATTCGTCATATGTAAGCGCTGGATCTGAAGAGGAGCCTGAAATCCCTCTTGATCTGTCATCATTGCCGCCAAAAACATTCATGAACAGGACGATAATGATGATTCCAAAGCCAAATAATACAAGATAATCCTTCATATGGGTTCCTCCTTCCTGGAGAAAGTTTCTTGAACTCATGGATAAGGGTCTGACATTTAGTCAGACCCTCCCTCCATAGTTCAAATATCTCTTTTAACTATGATCAGCTGACAAGTTATTCTTTACCCATTTTTTTCTTCAATGCCGCCAACTCGTCGTCCACTCCGTTCTTTTCCAGAGCTTCGAATTCATCATCAAGGGATCGGCTGGCCTGCGACATGTCTTCGCTTGTTTCAGCTTCAGCTTCATGTTGAAGAACTTTTTCTTCCATACGCTCGAAACCTTTACGTGACTCATCGCCTCCAATACCGGACATCGTACGATTCATTTTTGTTCTTGTTTTTGCCGACTCTGCACGTGCCTTCAGAGAATCTTTCTTCAATTTCATTTGCTGGTACTCTTTTTTCATTTCATCTAACTTTTCACGTAGACTGTCTGCATCTGATTTTGCTTTTTCCCATGATGCCTGCAATTGCTCCGCTTGTTCCTGCTGGCTGTTTTTATCCTCAAGCGCACGACGGGCTAGGTCTTCGTTGCCTGCCTCTATCGCTTGCTCTGCCTGCTTCATTCGCTTGTCGACAAGTGCCTGGGCATCATCGAACTTACGCTTCAGCATTTTTTCATTGGCAATCTGCTTGGCGACAGCACTTTCTGCTTCACGAATATCATTTTCCATATCACGCATGAATTGATCCAGCATTTTCACCGGGTCTTCTGCTTTATCCAACATGGAATTCAACTCAGAATTCACTACTGTTTTTACGCGTTTAAAAAATTGGAACATATCTAATTTCCTCCTTAAAATTAATGGGAACCTGCTATGATCTTAATATCATAAGGTTCAATATCGTAACCATGACTAACTTCTGTATCACTTCCCCACGCTTCTAAACTAAGATAATCAGTTTCATCGTCAGCGATATAATCCGCATAGGAAATCATCTGGCCATTGACATTTGCGCTTCTTCCTTCGCCGACTACTCTTGCATCCCCTTCGCCATCTTTATGATAGGTTTTCCCTTCATATTCCAAGGTTTTGGGCAAAGGTTTAGATACTGGAAGCTTGATGGTACGGTATATTCCTAACTCTAACTCATCGTCCATCTCTGCTGAGAGCCAAATCGTCGAATGTCCTTCAAGCAATTGATAGCCGAACCATTCATAGGCATGTTCCCTGTAAGTAATTTTTCCCACTACCTCATAATCAACCAGGTCGTAGTTTACAATATCCCCTACTTGAATGTTCAACGGGGTACGTTCCTTCACTGCTGGCGCCTTTGCTTTTTTATTTGAAAATAAGCGTGAAAACAGTCCCAGGACCAGTCACCTCTCTTTCTTAATAACGCTGAGTTACTTTCTTATACGATATAACGAAAAGAAAGTTTCATTTTTCATTATTATTTTTTTAGATGCTATCAAAAATAGCGAGGAAAGCTCTAGCTCCCTCGCCATATCATTATCACTCATATTCTAGTAAGGTTTCAACATCTGAGTACTCAAGCTGGTGTGCTTCTGCGACAGCACGGTAAGTTACAAAACCATTCAAGGTGTTGATCCCTTTACGTAACGCTATATTATCCTTGCACGCCTGCTGGTAACCTTTGTTAGCAAGTTGCAGCGCGTAAGGAATCGTGACATTCGTCAAGCCGATGGTCGAGGTCCGTGGTACAGCGCCTGGCATGTTTGCAACGGCATAATGCACCACACCATGCTTTTCATACGTAGGATTATCATGTGTAGTAATCCGGTCGGTGGTTTCAAAAATTCCCCCTTGGTCTATTGCCACATCCACAATGACTGAACCTTTCATCATGGATTGTACCATCTCATCGGTCACAAGTTTCGGGGCTTTAGCTCCAGGAATTAAGACAGCTCCAATAACTAAGTCTGATTCTGCTAAAGCTTCCTGGATATTCAATGGGTTCGACATAAGGGTATTGATTTCTGAACCGAAGATATCGTCCAATTGACGTAATCTTTCCGGGTTCAAGTCTATGATCGTGACATCGGCCCCGAGACCCATCGCTATTTTCGCCGCATTGGTTCCGACAACCCCACCGCCGATGACGGTAACTCTACCACGTCGCACCCCAGGAATTCCTCCCAGCAGGATACCTTTTCCTCCATGAAGTTTCTCTAAGAATTGCGCACCTATTTGTGTAGCCATCCGGCCGGCAACCTCACTCATCGGTGTCAATAAAGGAAGCGATCCATTATCCAATTGGACTGTTTCATAAGCAATGCTGACTACTTTACGGTCAATCAATGCTTTTGTAAGCTCAGGCTCTGGCGCCAGATGGAGATACGTAAATAAAATAAGTCCTTCATAAAAATAATCATACTCGTCAGGAAGTGGTTCTTTTACTTTCATGACCATTTCCTGTCTCCACGCCTCTTGAGCTGTGTCTACGATAGTAGCACCTGCTTCCATGTATTGTGAATCCGTAAAATTCGAACCTACTCCTGCATTGGTTTCCACATACACCTCATGACCCGCATTGGTCAAAGAAATCACACCAGCCGGAGTCATAGCCACACGGTTTTCATTATTTTTTATTTCTCTAGGTACTCCAATTCTCATATCCATATACCTCCCAATCCAATGTACTAGGACGCTTGTCCTTCCCTTCTCACAAACACTATACCATTATTTTTGAAAAGGGGATAGCTAACACAAATGTAAGCCTTTACATTGTAACAAAAAACTCGCTTTTTTCACATTTAATTCCGACAAAAAATTTACGAATCACCGGTGACGATGAATGACATCCAGACCGCCTGTGACTTCGTAAACTGCTCCAGTGATCATGTCGCTCTCTTCGCCACATAAGAATTCGATTGTGCGCGCAATATCTTCTCCAGTACCTGACCTTCCAATGGGTGTATGTTCATCCCTGATTTTTCTACTTTCCGCAATGGTCGCTTCCTTCATCTCTCCAATAATATTTCCAGGACAAACCATGTTTGAGGTTATTCCATTCTCAGCTTCCTCAAATGCAATTGTTTTCGTCAGCGAAACAAGCCCTACTTTGGCGGCCGCAAAAGCAGATCGGTAGATCCATCCGGAAGCTGCCCCTGCCCCCTGGAAGCCGTAATTGATAATACGCCCGAATTTCTGCTTTCTCATATAAGGAGCTACCAGCTGGAATAAATGAAAAGATGCATCCAGATTACCGCGTATCATGGCATCCCATTCTTCCTGAGTATAATCTAATAATTTTTTTCTTTTAAAAATATAAGGGCCGGCATTATTGATCAAGTAATCAATTCTCCCGAAGCGGTCTATGGTCTGCTGAACAAGCTCTATCAGATCCTTCTTTTTAGTGACGTCTACCTGGATGATTTGAATACGATCGTGATGATCGAGCCAATCTTCCAATAGTTGTTCCGCTTTATCTCGGTCCGTTCGATACGTAACGGTGACAGAATGCCCCATTTCCAAGAAGCGGGTGGTCACCATTTTACCTAGCCCTTTAGTTCCTGCGGTAATGAGGGCATGTCGCATAGGTATTCCTCCTTCAGTTTTTACCATTGTAATTATTTTATGTAACGATTCTCTTCTTGTAGCGGTAAAGCTTTGCACTTTATCTCTACTTTACTACAGATCATGATTTCGGTTCACACCTAATGCTTTTTCCGTCGCTAACTTCTGCCTTGGTTTGGGTCTTTAAGAACCATGGAAAGATAGTGAAGTCTCTCACTCTCATAGCAGATTGTTTAATCTTAGCTTCTGTTAACCTTTGATATTTACTTCATTAGAGCCTTATTTTTATTATTAGGCCGAAAAGTCGAAGACTTGATTTCAAGATATTGTAAGAGGGGAAGGTGCGTAGGGGAACGAGCCTAACTATGAAATCAACAGGGAGAGTTAACAGTACGTATACTTAAAGGCAGCAAGGAGAAACCTTTTCCTTGCTGCCTTCCCAATGAGGAAATAAAGTACCTTATTCTTCCTTTTTATTCTTTTTCTCTTTTATTCGCGGAAATTCTACACTCCCTGACTGATAACTTTCATTGATTCCTTCCAGAGAGTTTTCCTCATCTTTGGAACTTTTCTTGATGTCTTTTTTCATGTCGGCACCTCCCTTTATAATGTTCACAAAAATGTATGTTTTCATGTTTGACAACGTTTACATTAATAACATTCCGCATGTTATAATAGAAGTATAAATAAGGAAGGGAGCGTTCCATATGTCATTCGAATATAGTCATATTGTAGTGGCAATCGATGGTTCTAACGCTGCTGAATTCGCTTTTAAAAAAGCAATCGATATTGCTAAACGAAATGATGCCCAATTAATTCTATCCCATGTCGTGGATACCCGTGCGTTTGCTACAGTTGAAGCTTATGACAGATCTCTCGCTATCCGTGCGGAGGGCTATGCTAAGGAGTTATTGGATGAATACCAGGAGAAAGCGAAGGCAGCTGGAGTAGACAATGTTATTATTGACATTGAATACGGCTCACCTAAAATTAAAATCGCAAAGGATGTAGCCCCTAAGTACAAGGCAGACTTGATTATCTGTGGGGCGACCGGCCTCAATACGATGGAACGTTTCTTTATCGGCAGTGTTTCTGAACACATTACCAGATATGCTAAGTGCGACGTACTTGTAGTGCGTATGCCAGAACAAAAATAACAAGCTGCTGGAGGTTTTATGGAACAACATTTTACTTATGACCCAAGGCTTCAACTTTCTATCCCGGATCTTCCCCGTCCTTTTTATACCTTTTCTCAAAGGGAACAAGCTTTGATTATAGCAGAGTGGGAAAATCACCGTGGGGAAATTCCTGATAAAGTCAAGGAGCTGGAAAAAGAAATAGAAAAATGCCTGGTCCGACTCAATAATGAAGATGACTTCGAAGCGTCCTGCCAGTTGAACGACCGGATCAGCCAGCTTGCTTCGATGATCAACGACTTATGGATCTGGTACCGGACAAATCCTGTCATAACTGCTAAAACCAGTTAAAAAGACCCTGCCGCTTAAGTAAAAGAGGCAGGGTTTGTTTATTTTAAATATCTTTTTGTATTTCCCGAATGACGTGGCTGAGCTCCGGAAGAATCAATTTATTCATCGCAAGTTTCACAGCCCCACTTGAACCAGGCGTAGAGAAAATAGCCGTATTTCTACTAACACCGGCAATCGCCCTGGATAAAATTGCTGCAGAGCCGATGTCTTCCGTGTAACTAATCATTCGGAAAATTTCCCCGAAGCCCGTTATTTCTTTATCAAATAATGAAGCCACCGTTTCAATGGTCACATCCCGTTTCGCAATTCCCGTCCCTCCATTGGTCAGGATCGCTTCTACCTCCGAGTTATTACATCCAGCTTCTACCGCTTCCTGGATTGCCTGCTCTTCGTCTTTCACGATACGATGGTCGACGATGTGATGACCATTTGAATTTAAGAATTCAATCATCAACTTCCCGCTTTTATCCGTTTCTTTTGTTCTCGTATCACTCACAGTAATAATCATGCACGCTATTGATTTTTTTGCTTCTTGTTTATGCTCCTCAACGGACATCTTCTCCCTCCTGTTCCTTCGCTAGTAAATATCGGTATTGGTAAAATCTTAACGCAAATTCTGATACCCGGCGTGTCAAACGGTAATTGACAGTGGCTCCAACTGTCATGCTGACTAAGGGCAATCCTTGGATCAGCTTTTTACGAAACATTACGATAAACAGTGATTTGAGAATTTGCTTAAGAGGCTGCTCCAGCCAGGATTCATCAGTAAGGTCATCCGCCCCCTCAAAAACATAGGGGTGATTGTCATTCCTTACTTCCTCCACCAGCTCTTCCCATGCTTCTTCTTGCATCCTTTTGGGCAAAGTAGCTGCGTGGAAGACACGTAACGAGAGCATCATCTCATAAGGATGATTCATTTCGTGACCGAATGACAAACCGATCATTTGAACTGCACGCAAATTCATTCCCATCATCAATGGAAAGTCCAAGCCGAACAGAAGCAGGCCGCCGGTTCCAGTCAACCCTCCCTGGGCAAAAGAATACAGCCTGATCCGCGATATTTGCTGCTGGGCGATATATGTACGTCGGTCAATAGATAAAGCCTTTAAATCAGAAATATTTTCAATTTGATTATCAAACACCCTGCCGACCGTGATGATACGTTCCCTTGCTTCATTTTGAAAAGAAGTACCTTGAATAAAAGCATGAGTATGAAATAAGTAATTATCTAAATTACGGAAAAAGAGCTGTTTCCATTTAGAATCGATGCCATCAAACATTTGATTGATCCAGGCATCATACATACGCTCAAAATCATTGGGCTGGTAATCAGTATGGTTCCTTCTCCATTGCTGGATATCCCTGCTCACTTTATTTCCATCGCTCATCTTATTGCCTCCCATTCTCCTCTTATGCCTATTCTTATTCTAGCTCTAATAGGAGAAAAAATAAAATCCATGAGCAAACAAAAAACCAAGCGTCCCGTTCTTTTATAAACGGAACACTTGGTTTTATCATCAACTGGATAGACGTACCGTATCTCGTGCGATCATGACTTCCTCGTTAGTTGGAATGATCATGACTTTAACCGGAGAATGCGGATAGTTTACAAATGCTTCTTTCCCGCGCACCTGATTTAATGATGGATCCCAGTATACCCCCATGAACTCTAAGCCTTTCAAAACTCGTTCACGAATAGATGTACTGTTCTCTCCGACACCCGCGGTAAAAACAATGGCGTCTACACCGTGCATACGCGAAGCGTAAGAACCAATGTACTTATGAATACGTGCTGCAAATACTTCCAAGGCCAGCTCCGCACGTTCTTCTCCTTCTGAAGCTTTTTCTTCGATATCCCGAAGGTCACTGGAGAAACCGGAAAGTGCCAGCATACCACTTTCTTTGTTCAACACATTCATAACTTCCGAAGCAGACTTCCCTGTTTTATCCATGATGTAAGGTATCAAAGCAGGGTCGATATTACCGGAACGTGTACCCATCGTTACACCGGCCAATGGCGTGAAGCCCATAGATGTGTCGATCGATTTTCCTCCTTCAATAGCTGCGATGCTTGCTCCATTACCAAGGTGGCAGGAAATAAGACGCAGCTGTTCAACGGGAAGACCTAACATTTCAGAGGCGCGTTCAGATACATACTTGTGAGAAGTACCATGGAAACCATACTTACGAATTCCATACTTCTCATAGTATTCATACGGCAGACTATATAAATAAGATTGTTCTGGCATCGTTTGATGGAACGCAGTATCAAACACAGCAACAGATGGCACCTCAGGAAGTACTTGCTTGAATGCCCGGATACCTGTCAGGTTGGCTGGATTATGCAAAGGAGCCAATTCTGAAACTTCTTCAATTTCCTGAATGACTTCTTCAGTGATCAAAACAGAGTCACTAAAACGTTCCCCTCCATGAACGACACGATGTCCTACGCCATCAATCTCATCTAAGGACTCAATGATGCCTGTGGCAGTTAATTTATCCAACAGCATTTTAACTGCTTCCGCATGATCAGGAATATCTTGTGTGGTCTTAACTTTTTCTCCGCCCACTTCTATCGTGAAAATAGAATCGTTGATACCGATTCTTTCTACTAAACCTTTAGTTATTACTGTTTCTTCCGGCATTTCAATCAGCTGAAATTTCAAAGAAGAACTGCCGGCATTGATTGCTATGATTTTGCTCAAGGTATTTCATCCCCTTAAATTAGGCTCTCTAGTATCATTCCATTACCATTTAATCACCCGGCGTTGACATTTTCAAGGTGCAAGAGTAAATGGTAACGTTTACGCATTAAAATCTTTATTTTCTCATAATTACGAAGAATGATTTTTTTCGAACCACTGGTTGATTTGTGCAAGAATATCAGCCATAGCATTATGATTTTTGAATGATGGAAGCTTGGCCAGTAACGCTTCTTTCGGTGCTTCAGTACCTTTTCCTTTCTTTTGCAGGACCAGAATACTTTTAGCATGTTTTTCTTCTTTAAATAGAGCCTCTGGCAACTGCAACATTCCTACAATATGTGCATGTTCTCTCAAGAAGGCATTCAGCTGGGTAGCCTGATCACTCTCAAATAAAAAGTTAGGGATGACAAACATTAAATAGCCCCCCTGCTTTGTATAACGTAAGCTTTGTTCAATGAATAGATGATGGGCGTACGAATGTCCATCTTCTGCTTTCAACTTATATTCTTCGGCCTGAACATCATCTGGGTAGTAGCCGACTGGTAAATCAGCTAAAACAAAGTCTACCGGCTCTAATAAAAATGGCCGTAAGCTGTCCTGATGGAAGAATTCGATTTCTGTTTTTTGCAAATTTGCATTAGCCAGAGCTAGTTTCATCAACGTTTCATCTACATCACTACCATACGCAGCAACCTGTTTGTCTAACTGATTAAGTACAGCTGTCAAGAGGTTGGCTGTACCACAGGCAGGGTCGAATATCCGTAACTCTTGTGCATTTTTGAATAATCGTTGGGTAAGATACCCCATAAACATGGCCACCGTATCAGGAGTAATAAGGTGCTGTTGCTGGGTAGCACCCTTCATTCCTTTTAAAATAGCCAGCTGTGTCGCTTTTCGGATTTCTTCTTTTTCAAATTTGTTCAAATCAATTTCTTTCAGGTGTTTTTCCAATTGCTGTTTCAGCAGATCAGCCATATCATCAAATGGTGCATAGTGGTATAAAACATCCAAAGCATCTGCCACAGATTCTAAGTATGTTGTATTCTCCTGATATTCTATTGCAGTAGCAGCTTCGTCAATCCATTCAAATAATTCTTCTACATGTGTTTGTTGCATCAATCTGATCCTCCTTACGGTTCCCCTGTCCGTCTCTGTGATTCAAAGTATAAAAACAAGCAAATGGCGCATTCAATTTAAGAAATGCGCCATGTTGGTCTCTACGATATCTTATTTCCTATCCGATCATACAATTTAGCTGTAAGCCAGTCAACTTACTTGGCTTGTTCTACTGCAGCGATCGCTGACTCATAATCCGGATGGTTCGTCGCTTCACTGACATATTCAACATAAGTGACCTTATTTTCTGAATCGACAACGAACACGGAACGCGCCAATAGACGAAGTTCTTCAATCAACACACCATATGCTTTTCCGAAGGAAGCATCACGATGATCAGACAATGTGTCTACATTTTCAATACCTTCAGCACCACACCAGCGCTTTTGCGCAAATGGGAGGTCCATACTGATAGTCAAAACTTTGACATTACCCAGCTTTGTTGCTTCTTCATTGAAACGACGTGTCTGCTCGGCACAAACGCCAGTGTCAAGAGAAGGAACTACACTGATCAATTTGACGCTGTCTTTGTAGTCATCAAGGGTCACTTCACTAAGATCATTGGCAAGCACCTTGAAATCTGGAGCTTTGTCCCCTACCTTAATTTCTTCCCCTACTAGTGTCACTGGATTTTCCTTAAAAGTGATTGAAGCCATTTCCTCGTCCTCCTTGCTTTATATTTAAAATTATCGCAAAAAAAAACTGCCTATCTTTATTATGAAGGCAGTTTTCAAACTTGTCTAACGTTAACCTATAAAAGGTCGGAAGAAGAACGTCTGGATTGTTGTTGACCTCCGCTTTTGCCACCCTTTTGCAGCAGTTCTTGAATTTTTTCTATTACAGGCGGTGCTAAATCCAACATTCTCTCGTAAAGGTGGGTTTGTTCGTTCAAATGGATCATCTGGACTCCCTGTTTTCTCACGATTAAAAAGGCGATTGGAGTAATGGAAACCCCGCCACCGCTGCCGCCACCAAATGGCAATTCTTCTTCTGTTTGATCCTGACTTTGTCCATCTTGCCCTTGTTGTCCACCGCTTTTTGCTTTGAATTCGCTGCCGCCGGCGGCAAAGCCGAACCCAACTCGGGAAACCGGGATGATAATACTGCCATCAGGCGATTCAACCGGCTCTCCGACAATTGTATTGACATCAATCATTTCTTTCAGACTATCCATTGCTGTGGTCATCAGACCTTGAATCGGATGCTCATTCATGCTATTACCTCCTGCTAATCATCTGGCTTTTTCAGGCTATCTGTTCACGTATCGTAACCACACATATATAGCCTTACCAAGCCGGAAAGAAAATATACCATCTGCAAGCACATGAAAGCATGGCACTTGAAAGGAAGGCTCAACCCGGAAATGTGCAGGTTTCTTTATGATGAACAAATGGTTGATCAATTGTTCCAGGAGGGAAGCAACCGCAATCAATCCACCCGCAATGGAACCAGTCGACGAAGCATTTCCTGTACCTACACGCATGACACTATTCATTTTATGTACCGTGACCGCTCTCCCCATTTGCAACAACTGATGCACGTCTAAATTCCTTTTCTTATCGTCTGTTGATTTTTGTTTCCATAACTCTTCTGCTTTTTTCTCTACTTTTGCCAACTCCGCTTCACTCTCTACCATATGGTTGAAATCGATGTGCTTGCGATATACAGGCAGAAAACCCAAATAAGCGACTAAAGTAAGCCGCTTGTCGATAGGCAGGATTTCTAATTGAAACCGGAGCGATATTTTGATGAATAGCAACCCCACCAGTGTGATTATCAACAATAATAAGGCAATCCAAATCCATTCCATGAGGCCTCACCTGCTTACTAGTATCAGCATTAGCACAAACGAATAAACATAATTCAGCAATAATTTTCATACAATGGGTGGCTTCCTGTCATTTCCCCTTACAAGCTGGAGATGATAAAATAAAGAGTACCAAATAGAGGGAGGCATACATATGTCGAATAACAGACAAAACCTTTTTTTCTATTATCCACCAAACGAAGAGCTTGATATAAAGCTACAGCCATTATTTGAGCTTGCTGAAAAAAATGGTTTTACCATATTGGATGATGCGAAAGATGCAAATATCATAATTAGTGTCGGAGGAGACGGAACATTCCTTCAAGCTGTCAGAAAAACAGGCTTCCGCCAGGACTGCCTATACGTAGGTATCCGAAGAGAAGACGAAGCCGGCCTATACTGTGATTTTAATATTGATGACTTTGACACCATGGTCGACTCCATGGTCAATGCCGACTTGGAAGTCAGAAGATTTCCTGTTATTGAAGCGACCGTCAATAATGAATCGACCATGCTCTGTTTAAATGAATGCAGTCTGCGTTCCACATTAATAAAAACAATTGTAGTGGACGTTCTTATCGACGATCGTCCATTCGAGACATTCCGTGGTGATGGTTTAGTGGTAGCGACACCAACTGGAAGCACCGGTTACAACAAATCAACCAAAGGTGCGGTGATTGATCCGAAGCTGCCATGTTTTCAGGTGAGTGAAATCGCATCACTAAATAATAATCGTTACCGTACACTTGGCTCCCCATTTGTATTAAGTGGAGAAAGAACATTGAAGTTAAATGTGCAACAGGATGGTAATGATTATCCAATCATCGGTATGGATAATGAAGCGTACTCTATCCGTAACATTAAAGAATTGTCCATAAATCTTAGTGACCGTGTCATCAAGACTGTCAAAATGAAAGATAATACTTTCTGGGATCGCGTTCAGCGAACCTTCTTATAAAATAATAAAGGCCTGGCACTAACTAAATGTGCCAGGCCTTTATTATTTGCTCGTTATACGTTGTTGATTTTTCATAAGAGCTTATTCAACAAAAGCGCCGAAAAGTCGAAGACTTGATTTCGAGATGTTTGAAGGAGTTTAGGTCGTTGGGGAAGGATTCGCTTTCCTGCGGGGGACCTGGCGAGCTTCCTCGGGCTATCGCCCTGTGGGATCTCACCTAGATCCTTCTCCCGCGGGAGTCTCACCCTTCCCCCACGCCCTTTACCGTATAAGACACTCGAAATCGTGCTTGAAAAGTTCAGCCTTATTTTGTGAAGAGAATCCTATTAACTCGTAGTTTCTGTCCAAAAGCATACTATTCTTAAGAGAAGTTTCGAGATTCTAACCATTGTATGGTGGAGGGGAAAACGGTGAGACTCCTGTGGGAGGAACATGATCGGTGAGATCCCGCAAGGCGAAGCCTGAGGAAGCTCACCACATGCCCACGGAAAGCGATCCGTTTTCCCCTCCACCATAATCGCTACCTAAAGTCTCGAAACTGAGTCTTCAGCAAAAGGAAGCTTATCTGTAAAATCAACTTTGAAATTTACCAGAGCATTATTAAGTTCTTTGATATACAACTTCTCCATCTACTACCGTCATGGACACATTCGTATCGACAATTTCATGGGCTGCAAGCGTAAATAAGTCTCGATCTAATACAGTAAAGTCCGCAGTGTAACCCTCTTTTATTTTGCCTCGGTCGTGTTCATGTTTGATTGCAAATGCACTTCCGCTCGTATACAGCGATATCGCTTCATACATAGACAGCTGCTGGGAAGGATTATAGACTTTCTGATCATAGCTTGCCCGCCGTTCGACTGCGGCTCGAATACCCAACAAAGGATTGATCTCTTCGATCGGTGCATCTGAGCCTCCTGCACAAGGAATACCTTTATCTAATAAGGTTTTCCATGCATAAGCATGTTTCAGACGATGCTCACCGATTCGGTCGATTACCCAAGGGAAATCTGAAGCGACAAAAGTTGGCTGTAAATCCAATATGACATTCAAGCCGGTCAATTTCTCATATAATTCTTCGCGCATTATTTGTGCATGAATAATACGGTCTCTTTCGCCAGTAGATAAAGGATTTTCTTGAAGAATATCTGCGATTGTCTCAACTGCCTGGTCCCCAATTGCATGTATTGCTACAGGCATTTGTTTGTCCCTGGCCTGATGGATAAGTTTTTCTAAAGATTTCTTATCATGGATAGCTACACCACGATTCAGCGGGTCATCTGCATAAGCTTCTGATAACCAGGCTGTCCTTCCGCCAAGGGCCCCATCGGAAAATATTTTCATGGCACCTAATTCAACAAAATCCGTACCACTTTTAAACTTATACCCATTTTCATGCATATCTTCCACGACTTCATGATGTACCAATAAATGAGCCCGAAACTTCAATCGCTTCTCATCGATCACTGCCCGAAAAGCATCAAATGTTTTTTGAAAACCACCATAGTAATTCAAGTCTTCACTATGGCCGCCAACCAAACCATTCATGTGCATATCATTTACGGCCAGTTTTAACGCCCGTTCCAGGTATTGTGGGGTCACTTCCGGCATCGCTTGTTTGACAAGCTCCTGTGCTTGATCATGAAAGTAGCCAAGCGGTTCCCCTAGTTCAGAGCGAACAATCAGTCCGCCTTGAGGATCCGGTGTAGCAGCCGTTACTCCCCCGAGCTCCATTGCCTTTGAGTTGGCAAGCAGTGCATGTCGGCAAATCCTTGTCAGCATCATGGGATGGTCGGTGGTAATTTCATCGAGTTCATCTTTATAAATGATCCGCTGGTCTTCCCATTGATTTTCATTCCACCCCTCACCAATGATCCATTCCCCTTTAGGGATCTGCTCGGCATGCTGCCTCAAAGCCCATTTCACTTCCTCAGCAGATTTCATAAAAGACAAATCCAGCCGTTGAAGACGCTCGCCATGTCCAATAATATGTAAGTGGCTATCCACAAATCCCGGATACATGACGTGACCCATCAAGTTATATTCTTTCGTCAACTGTTTTTCATGCTTTTGATACAGCTGCTGGGTATTTCCTACTGCAATAATTTTTCCCTTATCTGTAACTACTGCTTCTACCCATTCCCCTTCTTTCTCCATTGTATAAATTTTGCCACCATACCATAATTCCGGCATAATACCTTCTCCCTTCTTAATAAAAATAATGCATTTTTGCTTTTCCGGTCTATTTAAGAGTAAACAACATAACCGTTTTACAGAACTTAATAGTTAATAACACCATACATTTATCATAAAGAAAAGCCTTGCTGAAGAACAGCAAGACTTTAGCCATACATATAATTTTTTAGTTATTGTTGTCCACCAAATTGTTGCTCAGCTTGTTGAACCAAGCGTTTAGTGATTTCACCACCAACAGAACCGTTGGCACGGGAAGTTGAATCTGGACCAAGTTGAACACCGAACTCTTGAGCGATTTCAGTTTTCATTTGGTTCAAAGCTTGTTGTACACCAGGTACTACTAATTGGTTTGAGCTGTTGTTGTTCGCCATGTTGTTTCACCTCCTCGTTACTTCTATCATGCGTAACGAGGATTTTTTTCATTCAAATCTTACACTGGTATTTGTTTCTAGTAGACTGAATGTTGTCATAGCGCATTTTTAGAATAAATCTTCAAATTCATTTTCTGATTTCGTCTCTGTTTGAAGTTTAAGCTCGATTATTTCTCTTTGCTCTACTGCCTGTTTGATATCTTCAGAAAAATCAACTGCCGCTTCATAATACTGGGCTTTTTCTTTACTTGGTCTGGTTTTAGGAGATTTTGGCACAAAAACTGTACAACAATCTTCATAAGGCCGGATAGAAACATCATACGTACCTATTTGTTGAGAAATCGATATGATATCAAGTTTATCCATGGCAACCAACGGACGGATAACTGGATAGTTGGTCACATCGTTGATAGCGCTCATACTCTCCATCGTTTGACTTGCAACCTGGCCCAGAGATTCCCCAGTGGTCATGGATAGAATCTCTTGTTCTTTTGCCACAGCTTCACTGATACGAAGCATCATCCTTCTCATTATGGTCATACTGTAGCCTTCCGGCATTTCCTGATGGATTTTTTGCTGAATATTGGTAAAAGGAACAATATGCACTTTGAGTTTAATACCATAGCGTGTCATTTCCTGTGCTAAATCCATCACTTTCTGTTTTGCCCGCTCACTCGTGTAGGGTGGTGAATGGAAATGAATTGCTTCAACTTCGACACCACGCTTCATGGCGAGGTAGCCGGCAACCGGACTATCAATCCCTCCGGATAAAAGTAACAAAGTTTTGCCAGTAGTACCTACTGGCAAACCACCTGCACCAGGATACTTTTTAGAAGTAATATAAACTGCGTCCTGGCGGATTTCTACAGTAATCTCAACATCGGGATTGTGGACATCAACCGTTACATCTTCTGTATTTTTTAGAATATGAGCACCCAATCGCTGATTCATTTCCTGCGATCCCACCGGGAAGGTTTTATCCGTGCGCTTGGCGGATATTTTGAAGGTCTTTGCGTTGTCTGCATCGTTAAAAGCAAACAGCACTGCTTCTTTGATTTTGTCTTCATCTTGTTCAGTCCGGACCGCAAAGCTTAAACTCTGAATACCAAACACTTCCTGACATGTTTCCATGACTTTATATGGATCTTCGCCATTCAACATGACATACATGCGATCTCTTGTTTTCTTGAGCTTAGTAGCCGGATATCGTTTCAACTTATGTGTAAGATTACTTTGCAGCTTTTGTTCAAACTTATGACGATTTTTCCCTTTTAGCGCCATTTCACCATAACGCACCATGATTTGATCGAATTGCATATTATATCTACCCCATCACTTTGTTTAATTCCATTAGCACTTTTTTCAATTCACTTACAAATGTATCAATTTCTTCTTGAGTATTTTGAAAAGACATACTGACTCTTAATGCACTTGTGGTCCTGTCTTCTCTCAGTTGGCAAGCAGCCAAAACAGCACTCTCATCTGATCGCTTGGAAGAGCATGCAGACATAGTTGAAATGTATATATCTTTTTCCCCGAGAGCATGAATAACAACTTCCGGCTTAAAGCCAGGGACAGAAATATTAACAATATGGGCTGCCGCATCTGCAGGTGAATTAATGATAACAAAAGGAATTGCAGCCAATCCTTTTCTCAATTGCTCATTCAAAGTTTCAAGCTTTTTCACTGCTGTTTGTTTTTGTTCCATAATCATACGCAATGCTTTTACAAAAGAAACGTTGCCAGCCAGATTTTCTGTGCCTGCCCGGTAAGCCCCTTCCTGGCCGCCACCGTGATGAAGAGGAAAGAGTGTCGTCCCCCTTTTTACAAATAAAGCTCCAGTACCATTCAAGCCATGTATCTTATGACCAGACATGGTACATAAATCGATCCCACAGTCATAAAAGTCGATATCTATTTTTCCAAGGCCCTGCACATGATCGACATGAAAAAATGTTTTCGGATATTGAGTAACGAGTTGACCGATTTCACGAATCGGCTGGACAGTCCCCAGCTCATTATTCACAGACATGATACTGATTAATATCGTATCCTGCCGTATATTTGCCTTTATATCGTCCACCCTCACGGAACCAGTCTCCGTCACAGGCAGATACGTAACTTCAAATCCTAACGATTCCAAAGCCCCACATGCTTGTAAAACAGAAGGATGTTCAATTTGGGTGGTAATAATATGCTTCCCTCGATTTTGATGTTCTAATGCAATCCCTTTGATCGCAATGTTGTTCCCTTCTGTTCCTCCAGATGTGAAAATCACCTCTTCTGGAGATACCTTAAGAAGCTGAGCCGCCTGTTTTTTTGATTGTAGTAATAAACGCTCCGCTTCACTTCCAAAACGGTGAATGGAAGAGGGGTTGGCATAATATTGTTCTGCTACTTTTTGAAAGCTCTGCACTACTTCCGGATACGGTTTCGTCGTCGCACTATTATCTAAATAAATCATCGGGATGTCCCCTTCGGCGTTATTTTGCAATCTCATATATTATCATAACTTATGTTAAAAATAAACAATACAGGAACTGTCACTAAAGTCATGACGGTTCCTGTATCCACACCATTTCTATTCTGTTGGTTCCTGGGCAACTTCTAATGATGTCAATAACGTATCAATCGAAAGACGTCCGTCTTCTGCAACGTCATCTATCCACGCTTCTGTAATTGCCATTTTACCTATAATAGTGTCACCTGCTGCTGTCTCTTTACTATCTACTTCCGATTCCAGTCTTGGAATAGGATGAACGCTGCGTTCCAGGGTGACTGCAGTATCCTTGACACTATGCGGCCGTGCTGTATATAACTCACCTTGCATCCGGGTGACTGCAATGAAGATAACTATTGCCCATAGGATAATGGTCAACAGGCCTAACAAAGCAACTAACCATTTTCTCATTGGTACCCACCCTAAACTAAAACGTTTTGTTGTGTTTCTAACCGGCTTAATACATCCGGGTCAATCTCTTGAATAGCTGCCGTGGCTTGTTCAAGCGCTGTGTCATAGTGGTAAGACCGGAATTCCCGTTCTGCTTCTGATAGCCTGGCAGCAATCAATGGATATTGGCTTCGATAACGATTTCCGTATTGAATTACGTATTCTGCAAGCTGTGCTTGATCCATAGTGTTACTGGCAGCTTCTGTTACATCACTGATTTTTGCTGAAGCATCATCCAGGGCAGCATTCACTTTTGTCATTTCCAGTGGCTGCTGCTCTAAAGTCATAAAGACCTTATTCAACTCCTCGTGCGCTTGTTTCAATTCAACCGCCAGTTCCTCAGGAATTCCAGGCATATTACTTTTATTTAATTTCCTATTGATATCCAATAAAGATTGTTGCATAGTGACTAGCTTTTCCTTTGCCTCATTTTCATCTTTGCGTAAGGCTCTGATTCTGTCACTGAAATCTTTATGTTCCACTTGCAGTTCTTCTAATTGTTGTTGGCAATCCTCAAGCTTTGCTTGTAAATCGGTGTATGAAGTTGTATCATCTTCCAATTTTTTCTGAAAATCGAGAAACTGCTTCTTGATTTTAATCATCCATTTTTCCAACAGTTGTTGTTTTTCCACATCTTCATCTTCAAAGTGATAGGTCCGCTGTAATTCTTTCACTTCTTCTTTCGTTGCAAGCAGAATTTGTTCTGATTCTTCCAGCACTCTCTGATAAGGTTCGTATTGTTTTTCGATATTGTTTCGAGCAATTGCTTCTTTTTCAAGCAACTGATATATCTCTTGAATACGTTCCTCGATTTCGCTAATTGAATCTTCCACACCATCCAGGCTGCTTTGTTCCATTACAGTTAGACAGTCAGCAAGGGTTTCCCTGTGATTATGTATTTCTTTCTCAAACCCAAGATGGTTCAGGCGATAACCTTCTTCTTTCATCTCTGCCATACCAGCAAGGATTTCATCTAACTGCATCGGTACTTCCTGCCGGCACTTTTTATATAATAACGGGAATGCAGCGATCCGATGTTGAAGCTCCTCCAGACTAATTTTTAGCTGGTGGACCAGCTGTTTCGCTTCCATATAATCGCCTTGCTCTACCAACTGCTGATAATCGTCAAGCATTTGCTGAATCCCATTTACTTCCTCATCAAACCCACGATATGCTTTACCATATTTATGGCGGTTTTGAATCAGTTCTTTTTTCAGCTCTTTTATTACAGGCTCAATTTGTTCGACTTCCTGGCGGCTTGACTCTTCTGATTCTAATAATTGTTCAAGTTCGTTGAATATTTTTTCTATGTCCGTTTCCGTGTTTTCCAGCTTCTTTTCTACCAGCTGAATTTTTTGCTTCGCTTTCCGGAACCGGTAACGGTCTGCCGCTTCTTCCACATCGAATAAATCTTCTTCCAGATTCGGGAGTTCTTGCGTTAAAATACTGTCCCAACGTTCCCGCCATGTTTCAAACTTCTCATGTGTTTCTCCTGATAAATTCAGATTCTTCACTTTTGACAGTTCTTCTGTCACTTTTCGGTTCATGATGTCCATTTTCCAATTTTCCAGTCGATCGACCTCATCATATATCTTTTTACGAGCAATCAAACCATATATGATGACCCCGATAACCACTAAAATTATCCCGATCAAATACTCCATAAACAGCCTCCTAACAGATGACACCTTTCGATAGAGGAGAATAGGCTCCAAAATGATAAATTGTTGTAATTATGATACCATGATAACGATCATTTTGGCTAAAATATTTCAAAATAATTAACAATATGACATTTTTTTCTACACTACAGGGGGAGTTTGATGATAATCGACGGTCACGTCCATACACCTTATTGTCCACACGGTTCTTCCGATTCATTTAAAGCCTATGTGGAACAAGCGCTGAAACAGGGTTATCAAACAATCACATTCACAGAACATGCACCTTTACCAGAATCGTTCCATGACCCTGTGCCTGATAAAGATAGTGGAATGAAACGTTCATTAATGGAACGTTATATCAGAGATATCCAGGAAATAAAAAAAGAATATCAAGAGGATATTGACATTCTTCTCGGACTTGAAGTCGACTATATCGAAGGGTATCAGCAGCAAACCTCCCGTTTTCTCTCCGATTATGGCGATGTCCTGGATGACAGTGTCCTTTCCGTTCATTTTTTAAAGGGACCGAGCGACAGGTACCATTGCATTGACTTCAGTGAGTCAGCGTTTCAAAAAGCAGTCGAAGATTTCGGTGCGATAGATAGGGTTTATCAAAGTTATTTTGCTACATTAGAACAGTCTATCCAGGCTGATCTAGGTCCTAATAAACCCACCAGAATCGGGCACATGACATTGATCAGGAAATTTCATCACCGTTTCCCTTCTCCATCAGGGTGGGATAAGCCAATCCCCGAGCTGTTAAAAAAAATCAAACAGAAAAGTTATCAACTTGACTATAACGGGGCCGGCTATTATAAGCCCGCCTGCCAGGAAAGCTATCCACCTCACACGATTGCCAAAAAAGCTTATAGGGCAGGTATTCCACTTGTTTATGGGTCCGATGCTCATACCAGCTCTGCTATTGGCCAGGGGCTTGACCAAATCGATCAGACACTGATCACTGGCTGAGCACAAAGCATTTCCACCCACTTTTTCACTGTGCGGCTGTACTGTTGAGCAAAGTAGCTGTGTGATTGATCGAAAGTCACGAAATCCTTCCAATCATGTGGCATTGCATAAGGCGCCTGCAGCATGCCTTTGAATTGCAGAAACAGAAATTTCGTATCTCTTTTCTCTTTCACCACTGGTGCCACAACCTGTTGAAACAAAGCATATAGTAAATGGTTTTCTTTGGACAGGTAAGTGACGAGCATTTCACGGACAAATTGGTTATCAAGAGAAAGTTCCCGTTGGATAAGACAGGTAAGTTGATGACGGTCCTGTTTATAATGTAAAATTACTTCAATCAGACGACACAGGCGGTCAATTGGTTTTAATTCATCCAGAGCTTCCGTCTGTTGTTCAATCAAATCGATATAATCTTCATAATAATCGATAATCAACGTTTCCAAAAGCCCTTGCTTGTTGGTGAAATAGTAACTGATCAATGAGACATTTACAGCTGCCTCGCCTGCAATATCCCTGACCGAGGTACCATGGTACCCCTTGAGGAAGAATTGCCGGCAAGCGACATCCATCACTTTTTGTCTGGTCGTGGTCTTTTTCATCAGGACATCAGCTCCTCTCTGTATTGATAAGAATTTCGCCGCAAATAAGCAAGAATCCTGTTAAAAACGTTCGTCAATTCCTGCGCTGGCAGGCTCGAAAAATATCGAATTAAGAAACTGGAGGGGTATCAGATGTTCCAAACCATCCACTATAATGGAACCCGAGAAGAAAACTATCAACTATTAATCAAGCAGCTGGCCGCCTTGCTCGAAGGGGAAACTGATCAAATAGCTAACCTTTCCAATGCTTCTGCTTTACTGAATCATTTTTTGGCGGATGTCAATTGGGTAGGGTTTTATATTTGGAAACAGGAAGAAAATGAATTGGTACTAGGCCCATTCCAGGGACTCCCAGCCTGTGTTCGTATTCCGTCGGGCAAAGGAGTATGCGGAACAGCAGTTTCAGATAAACAAACACAACTTGTCTCAGATGTACAAGCCTTTCCCGGACATATCGCTTGTGATGCCGCAAGTCAGTCTGAAATTGTTGTGCCCTTGCATAAAGGTGGAGAGATATTTGGAGTCTTGGATATAGACAGCCCATCTAAAAATCGTTTCGATGAAAAAGATAAAGAGTACCTTGAGGAATTCGCCCGTACACTGGAAAGCCACCTTTAATTATAACTGGTAAATCTCAATTCTCCCTTGACTTCTCTATCTGTAGAGCCTATAATAGCCTTTGTGTAAAATAAATGGCAGCCTATGTGAACCTGCGTTGTCATCATTTTGTTCCTCTAAGATGAGGTGCATCGTGTAACTCTCTGCTGCTGGAGCGATGGTGCATGAAAACAAAATGAGCATCGTGTGTGGGACACACTGTTTTTATTTTATGCAAATAAAATAAAAAGGAGGAAATACCTATGGCACGCTATACAGGTCCGACTTGGAAAAAGTCACGTCGCCTTGGCATTTCTTTAAGCGGAACAGGTAAGGAGCTTGACAAGCGCCCTTACGCTCCAGGACAACATGGTCCAAACCAACGTAAAAAACTTTCAGAATACGGTCTTCAACTACAAGAGAAGCAGAAGCTTCGCTTTATGTATGGACTAACGGAACGTCAATTCCGTCGCCTATTCGAAGAAGCTGGTAACATGAAAGGGATCCACGGTGAAAACTTCATGACTTTACTAGAATCCCGTTTGGATAACCTTGTTTACCGCTTAGGCTTGGCTCGTACTCGTCGTCAAGCTCGTCAATTGGTAAACCACGGTCACGTGACTGTTGATGGTGGACGTGTTGACATTCCATCTTACCGCGTGAAGCCTGGTCAAGTTATTGGCCTACGCGAAAAATCCCAAAATCTTGACTCTATCAAAGAAGCGGTAGAAGTGAACAATTTCGTTCCTGAATACCTTACTTTTGATGAAGAGAAAATGGAAGGTACTTACAGCCGTCTTCCAGAACGCGCTGAGCTTCCTTCTGAAATCAACGAAGCACTTATCGTTGAGTTCTACTCTCGTTAATATGCTTCAACTAAAAGCCATCCGCTGCGCGGATGGCTTTTTAATTACCCCCAAACTATACAAATGAAAAACTAAAGGATAGAAAAAAAGACTGCCGAGACTTTCTCGACAGTCTAAATCCTGTGGGAACCCCACAATTTTTTACTTTTAATGAAAACGAATCATGAAATATTTCTTCTTACCACGGCGGATGATCGTGAATTTTCCTTCGATACGATCTTCCTCCTCCAATGTATGGCCAACCTCCTGCTGACGCTCATCATTGATGTAAATCGCACCGTTCTTAATATCTTCACGAGCCTGCCGTTTGGAAGAGGAAATACCCGCTTCTACCAGCAGCTCGACCAAACCGATTTCTTGATTGTCTACGGTATGGGTCGGAACATCTTTGAAGCCCTGTTCGATTTCTTCTCCGGTCAATGACTTGATATCCCCACTGAACAAAGCTTCTGTAATACGCTGTGCTTGCTCTAATGCTCCCTTTCCATGAACCATCTCGGTCATTTCTTCAGCCAGCCGGCGCTGAGCCGCGCGTTTTTCCGGCTGTTCTTGTAAATCTTTTTCCAATTCAGCGATTTCTTTAATCTCCAGGAACGTAAAAGATTTCAAGAACTTGATGACATCACGGTCATCGGTATTGATCCAGAACTGGTAAAACTCGTATGGAGAGGTCTTTTTCTCATCAAGCCAAATCGCTCCACCAGCTGTTTTACCGAACTTGCTGCCATCTGCCTTTGTCACCAGCGGGACAGTAAGTCCGTATGCTTTCACTTCTTCTTCTCCACCAGTACGTCTCCGGATGAATTCAAGTCCGGCAGTAATATTCCCCCACTGGTCGCTTCCTCCGATTTGTAAGGTACAATTCTCTTTTTGGTACAAGTTGTAGAAGTCGAGCGATTGCAGAATCATGTAACTGAATTCTGTGTAAGAAATCCCCTGTTCAATACGGGACTCGACAGAATCTTTGGCAAGCATGTAGTTGATTCCAAAATGCTTTCCGGTGTCACGCAGGAACTCAATGATATTTATGGAAGAAAGCCACTCAAAGTTATTGCGTGCGACTGCCGCATTCTTCCCCTTATCAAAATCCAACAGCTTGGCAAGCTGTTTCTTGATACTTTCGCTAAATCCTTCTACTACATGGGCTTCATTTAATTGCCGCTCTGTGGAACGTCCGCTTGGATCTCCGATCATCCCTGTACCTCCGCCTACTAAGGCTATTGGACGATGCCCTGCACGCTGGAATCTTTTCAACATCAAGATTGGCAGCAGATGTCCAATATGTAAGCTATCGGCAGTTGGGTCAAACCCACAATATAATGTCACCTGGTTCTCCTCCAGATGCTTCTTCAATCCTTCTTCATCTGTGATTTGATTAATTAAGCCTCTCTGTTCTAAATCCTGTAAAATATCCATGCTTTCACTCCTCCATTTAATACAGTTGAACCAACAGCCAAATGGTAATTTTATCCATAAAAAGACAAATAAAAAACCCGTCCTTAAAAAAAGGGACGAGATTGTCGCGGTACCACCCTTGTTGCATGTAAAACATGCCACTTGTATCGATAACGGCTTGGTTCAAACCGTCTTCTGTACATACAGAAGAAAGCTCCGGACCGTAATTCGCAAGATAAATGTGTACCGCCTCGCAGCAGCCGGCGGCTCTCTGGAACAGGGATTCTCTTGCTACTTCAATCGTTCATTGCTTTTGCTATTTAACTTAATAATATTTTTAACATAGTCATTTCAAAAAAGCAATCTTAAATTAAATTCGTCCATACCTGAGCCTGGCAGAATGTGTTATAATATAGACTGGAATTTTAGGAGGTCTTATTATGTCTAATAACCCATTAAAAGGTATAAATAAAGAGAAAATCAAAGAATTTTGGCAGAGTGGCAAACTGCAAAAGTCCAGCCGCATCACCTATGATGTTGCCTGGAACATCATTTTGTTCTTTATTATCCTTGGTGTCATCGGACTGTTTTTTGCCGGTGGTGCAGGCGCAGGATATTTCGCATCACTTGTCAAAGACGAAACAGTCAGAAGCAAGGAGGAAATGAGTAAGGATATCTATGATTATTCCTCTACATCAGAACTTTATTTTGCAGATAACAAATACTTAGGAAAGATACGCTCCGACTTGCACCGTGAGGAAATCACCCTCGAAGAGGTAGCTCCATACTTAAAACATGCAATCATCGCTACAGAGGATGCTAATTTCAATGAACACGATGGCGTAGTACCTAAAGCAATTATGCGGGCTGTCGCACAGGAAGTAACCAACGCTTCTGTCAAAACCGGTGGAAGTACGCTCACACAACAATTAATAAAAAACCAGATCTTGACTAATGAAGTATCTTTTGAACGTAAAGCTAAAGAAATTCTTCTTGCCCTTCGCTTGGAGCGTTTCTTTGAAAAAGATGAAATATTAGAGGCATATTTGAACATCGTACCATTCGGTCGAGATGCAAACGGCCGCAATATTGCTGGTATTCAAACAGCAGCCCAGGGAATTTTCAATGTGGATGCAAAAGATCTATCCCTCCCTCAAGCTGCATTCATAGCAGGACTCCCTCAAAGTCCAACCTATTACTCTCCTTTTACTAATGGAGGAAAGCAAAAAGAAAACATCGAACCGGGTCTTAGCAGAATGCGTGAGGTTTTGTCCCGGATGTTGGAGGCCGGGTATATTACCCAGCAGGAATACGACAAAGCGATCAACTATGACGTGAAAGCGAACCTGGCAAAGCCGGAACCTTCTTCAGTCAATGAATACCCTTGGCTGACCTTCGAAGTGGAAGACCGGGCAAAAGAGATTCTAACTAGGAATCTAGCAAAACAGGCCGGGTATACTTTGGAAGATTTAAAGAATAATGAAGATTTGAGAAAAGAATTCCAGCAAAATGCCGAACGTGCACTTCGTTCTGGTGGTTACAAAGTGCATACGACAATCAATAAAGATATGTATGATGTCGTCCAAAAAGTGAAAAATGAATATACCAATTATGGCCGCGATAAGACTACTCAATTGGAAGATGCTGATGGCAACATGGTAGATGTCACACTGCCTGTACAGGTAGGAAGTGTGATCATGGAAAACAAAACCGGCAAAGTGCTTGCCTTTATCGGGGGCCGTGACTTCTTTAATAAAGGTGAATTGAATCACGCTACTCAGGCACGTCGTTCAGCTGGTAGTACTATGAAACCAATTCTGGCTTACGCGCCGGGTATTGAAGAAGGCGTGCTTCACCCTGGGTCTGTATTTGCCGATGTTCCTTACAAATATGAGAATTCCAATACAACATTGAGCAACTATACTGGAAGATACCATGGGTTCACTTCGGTACGATACGCTTTGGCGAAATCTTATAACGTCCCTGCCGTCAAAGCTTATACTGAAGCAAAAAAGAGTGTAGATATGAAAAAATACGGAAAAGGCATGGGTTTCACTACTATTTCTGACGATGGTTATTCATGGCAGACTACCGCTATTGGTACCCATGAAGTGACAATTGAGGAAAACACCAATGCTTTCGCAACATTGGGGAATAACGGAAAGTTTGTCGATGCCTACATGATTGAGAAGATTGTCGACAAAAATGGCGATACAATTTACGAGCATGAAAGCAAAGCTGAAAAAGTCTTCAGTCCTCAAACCTCTTATTTGACGCTGGATATGATGAGAGATGTCCTTAAATACGGAACAGCCGCTGGCATTAAAGGACAGCTTACCAACCCTGGCGTAGATTGGGCTGGTAAAACGGGTACCTCCAATGATTATAAAGATACGTGGTTTATTGCTACGAATCCGAATATCACTGTAAGCATGTGGATGGGTTATGATTACAAACTAAAACTTGATAGTAATGGTTATAGCAGCCGTAACACCACCCTGTGGGCACGTGTTGTCAATGCTATTTCTGAGGTCAATCCTGAAGTCGCTGTTCCTAACAAGAGCTTCCAACGCCCAGAAGGTATTGTCCAGCGATCTTATTGCGCTACATCGGGGCTATTACCATCAGACTTATGTTCGAAAGCAGGGCTCGTAGAAACAGACATCTATAACGCTAAGTTCGCACCATCCAAGAAAGATGACAGCTTGATCAATGGCGGTAATTTCGTGAGAGTAAAAGATAAAACTGTGGTGGCAGGACCTAATACACCACGCGAATTTGTCAACGAAAGCTCAAACGGAGTCATGTTGAATCCTGAATTCTTAAAAGAAAACAATCTGAATACCGCAGAAAAGCTTCGTCATCTGATACCTTCTTCCGGAAAATGGAGCAATGTCGCTTTACCAAGTGGAACTGCCTCCAACGTTTCCGAAGGTATTGACAATGACGGCCAAAACCCAGCCGCACCTGGTGGAATTTCCGCAAGTGGATCCGCTATCAGCTGGTCTGCTTCATCCAGTAATGATGTGGTTGGTTATCGTGTATATCGTGCTTCTTCTAAAGGCGGTCCGTTTAGCCTGATTGGCAGTACGACAAACACGAAGTATGGATTTTCTGGATCTGCCGGTTTCTATGCAGTTCGTGCTGTCGATTACTTTGGAATGGAATCTTCCTTGTCTTCTTCAACCAAGGTAGGATCTCCTGGACAGCCTAGCGAACCGGATGAACCAGCTGATACTCCTCCAGAAGAGCCTCAAGAGGAACCAGAAGAAGATCCGGAGGAGCAGCCTGAGGAACCACCAGCTGGTGAGGAATCTGATGAACCGACAAACACGGATGGTTCTGACACTAGTGACAGCAGTGAAAACAATTCAGGCAACGAAGATGGAAATACGAATGAAAACACGGAAGAAGAGACTACTGATTCCACTAATCAAAGCAATAACGGATGATATATTGTCAACTCCCCCTCTGCCTTAGTCAGAGCGGGGAGTTTTTTATTACTTGGGGTTCATGCCAGTTGATAGATTCAATTTAGGTAGATTTCATGTATAATGGAAAACAACAGTGATAATAACCTTTATAGCAGGTGGTGTATCGATGAAGCATGTAAAAACGTATCATTCCAAGGAACTGGATACGGAAAATGGACCTTTGGTCATTGAAGGCCCGCTTACCTCTGAAGAACTCTCCAACTATGAATTTCACCCAGATTTGAATGCCTTTCGTCCAGGTCCAAAGCAATTCGAAGCAATCAAGAGTATTGCTGACTTTGAAGAAGGCCGAATTATCATTGCAAGACATGAAAATACCATAGCCGGCTATGTAACTTATCTGCATCCAGATCCGCTGGAGCGGTGGTCAGAGTTTCAAATGGAAGACTTGATTGAACTTGGAGCCATTGAAGTCATCCCGGATTTTCGAGGTGCCCGGGTTGGTTCTCATTTACTGCAAGTAGCGATGATGGACGAATTTATGGAGAATTATATTATCATTTCTACCGAGTACTATTGGCATTGGGATTTGAAAGGTACTGGGCTTAGCATATGGAATTACCGAAAAGTGATGGAAAAAATGATGGCGGCAGGCGGACTGAAACCTGCTCCGACAGATGACCCTGAAATCGTATCTCATCCCGCAAACTGTTTGATGGTACGTCTCGGCAAGCATGTTCCCGAGTCATCCATAGAAAAGTTTGATCAATTGAGATTTTTGAACCGTCACAGACAAGGAAAACAAGGGAGGTAATCCAATGCTTGTAGAAGAAATCATGAAAACTGAAGTAATCACTATGGCACCTACAGAAACTATCGGCAAAGCACTCCGGCTGTTGAATGACCATCATATCCGGCATTTACCGATTGTTGATAGTGAAAATCAGGTGCTCGGTATTGTTTCCGATCGTGATGTCCGGGATGCCAGCCCATCAATTTTTGATGATTCGGAACCGGATGAGTTTGAAAATGAAATACAAACCATCATGTCCAATCCTGTCATCACTGTCCACCCGCTCGATTTTGTCGAAGAAGTGGCAAGCATATTTTATGAACACGAAATAGCTTGTGTACCAGTGACGAAAGAAGATAAACTGGTAGGGATCATCACAGAAAAAGACATGCTATATACGTTAATACAATTGACAGGAACCAATGTACAAAGTTCTCAAATTGAAATCAAAGTTAAAAATATACCTGGCATCCTTCCGAAAGTGACACAGGTATTCGGGAAAAGAAAAGTCAATATCAGTTCTGTTTTAATTTATCCATACAAACCTGATTCTCGCTACAAAATACTTGTCTTCCGTATTCAAACCATGAATCCGATGCCTACGATCGAGGACTTGAAAGAAGCGGGATATGAAGTGTTATGGCCAAACATGCCGGGGATGTCATTATGAATTGTAAGGCCGGATTCGTTTATTCCGATGCTTTCATCAAATATCATTTTCGAGATGATCATCCCTTCAATCAATTACGTGTACAGATGACCAAGGAATTACTCGAATCTGAAAAAGTATTGGAATCTGAACATTTTCTCTCTCCCCGGTTAGCTACGGAAGAGGAGTTGGCGCTGGTACATAGTCCTACCTATATAGAGGCTGTTAAAAAGGCAAGCAAAGGAGCACTGACCGAAGAGGAAGGTATGGAGTTTGGCATCGGTACCGAAGACACTCCTATGTTTACTGGCATGCATGAGGCTTCTTCCCTTTTAGTCGGTAGTACATTGACTGCAATTGATGCTGTATTAGAAGGCAACTGTGAACATGCTTTGAACCTTGGCGGCGGCCTGCATCATGGATTTGAACGAAAAGCTTCCGGATTTTGCATCTATAATGACGGGGCGGTTGGTATAGAATATATTAGAAAAAAATATAACTATAAGGTGTTGTATGTGGATACGGATGCCCATCATGGAGACGGCGTCCAATGGTTATTCTACGACGACCCTAATGTCTGCACACTCTCTATTCATGAGACTGGACGCTACTTATTTCCAGGCACAGGCAATGTGACGGAGCGGGGACTTAAAGAAGGATATGGCTATTCCTTCAACCTTCCTATCGACGCTTTTACAGAAGACGAATCCTTTCTTGACTTATATGAATCCGCTCTCAAAGAAATAGTGGAATATTTCCAGCCTGATGTTATTTTGACCCAGAACGGAGCAGATGCTCACTACTTTGATCCATTGACTCATTTATGTTCTACTATGAAAACATACGAACGGATACCTCAACTCGCTCATGAATTAGCCCATCAACATTGTGAAGGACGTTGGATTGCGCTTGGCGGCGGGGGATATGATATGTGGCGGGTAGTACCGAGAGCATGGGCTCAAATTTGGAAGACAATGATATCTGGTCAACCTTTTCAAGGAAAATTACCGGAGGATTGGAGAAATAAATGGCAAAAGCAAGCCCCTGTTGAACTTCCGACCACCTGGCATGATCCTGAAGGTCTTTATAAACCTATTCCGCGAAAAGCGGAAATTACAGAAAAAAATAAAAAAGTGTTAGCTAATGCGTTACAATTTATCCATAATCAAAAAAAATACAACCATTTATCCCCATAAAAACAAAAGCGCAAGCGCCTTACTAGTAATGATGTTCGACTAAAAACGGCACGTCCTGTGCCAACGTCGAACTGACCTGCATCCTCGAAAAAGGAAACCACTTTTTCTTCGTGCGATGTAGTTCTAAGAAGCATTCCTTGTCCTGCAGGCCCCCGACAAGCTTAAGCCAAGCCTTGCCGTGACGTTTTTTGTACTTTCAGTCAAATCAAGTTTAATAAAGGTTTAAAGTATAAGTAAAACTAAGGCTTTCGCCATATACCCTCGGCGATAAGCCAAGTTTTTCTAATCACAGAGAGGATTGACTTAAGACCTCGAGGGGGTAGGCGCTGGCCGATGAAAACGCCACGTCCTGTGGCGACATCGGCACTAGCACGTCCTGGGCGTCGGAGCTGGATGCAGCCCGTTGCAAAATGCTTTATACCCAAATGACTCAATTTAATTATTTCCTAGACGATAAAAAACCACCTGTATGCTGGTATCCCAGCGCAATCAGGTGGTTTTTTAATGGTTAAGAGGAAGTTTTTTCACGGCTGTATGCAGGATCTAAAATAACTATTTCTACTCGCCTGTTTTTCCCCCAATTTTCAGGAGAATCATTAGGTGCAGCTGGACGTGTATCTCCATAGGCTACTGCAGAAAAACGTTCCCTATCCAGACTGGTTTCTCCTACAATATAGCGAATAACACTGCTCGCCCTGGCACCGGATAGCTCCCAGTTAGATGGATAACGGAACGTCGAGATGGGACGATCATCGGTATGTCCCTCTACAGTAATATCGTTCGGAATATTCTTCAGCAATGTTCCGACCTTACTGAGGAATGGTTTTCCTGATTCTAATACTTCTGCTTCAGCTGACTCAAATAATAATTGCTCTTGAAGTACCAGTACCACTCCACGATCTGTGCGATTAGCAGATATCACATCATTCAGCTGATTATTATTTAAAAAAGTTTCCACTTCTTCAACTAATTGATCAAGTTCGTGTTCTTTTTGAGAATGATCATCTTCAGCGTCGTGTTCCGTGGTATTGACTTCGTTGGTTGGATTTTCAAATTCATTCGATTGTTCCCCATTCTCCTCCGGGTCTGTCTTTTCTGTCGGGTTATCCATTTCCACAGGGGAAGGGTAAAAATCGAAGATCATCCTGTTACGGAAAGATTCAGAGATTGCTTCAAACTTAACTAGATCGATTTGTGACATCGAAAATAATAAGATGAAGAAAACAAGGATCAGAGTCATCAGATCAGAGTATGTAACCATCCAGCGTGGGGCACCTTTTTCTTCCCGCTTTTTTATGCGATTCCTACGCCTCATTGGCTGCTTCCCCCACAAAGGCTTCTTCTTCCTGACTCTCTTGTTTTTCTTCCTCTGAAAGGAAGGCACTTAATTTCTCTTCCAGGATTTTAGGGTTTTGTCCTGATTGTACCCCAATGACTCCTTCGATGATGATTTGTTTTATAAATATCTCTTGTTCCGTCTTATTTTCAAGCTTACCTGCCATTGGAATAAATACCAGGTTAGCCATTACTGTGCCATAAAAAGTGGTTAAAAGAGCAACAGCCATTTTCGGACCTAAAGTTGTAGGATCTGTCAGACTGTTCAGCATAAGCACAAGACCGATCAACGTCCCAATCATCCCCCATGCTGGAGCATATTCTCCTGCTTTTTCAATAATCGACCTTCCTCTTTGATGCCTTTCTTCTAAAGCGGCAATCTCTGCATCCATAATATCCTGAATAACATCAGGCTCAATACCGTCCACAGCTAACAAGATCCCTTTTCTGATAAAAGGATCCTCGACCTCCTCCAGCTCTGATTCCAAGGCTAGCAAGCCTTCTCGTCTGGCTCTCTCTGATAGCCGTATAAATAGCGTGATCAGTTCACGAAGATTCAAATCATTTTGATGAAATGATTCTTTGAACACTCGAAAAGTAAGCTTGATCTCGCTTATATTAAAATTAATAATAAGTGCTGCCATTAATCCCCCTAGGACAATCACGATCGATGAGACTTGAATGAAGGATTGGACTCCGGAGGTCCCACCACTGGAAAGAATCCCGAACATGATCATAATCGCACCTAAAGTAATGCCGACAGGAGTTAAAATATCACGCTTTTTCATACTCTCTCTCCCTAACTAACACGTATATATTCTACTCCTAATATCGACACCATTTTTACTTTGTTGAGTTTCTTTCAATAATTCGATGCGGAAGTACTACGTTTTGTTCCGTTACTTCTTCTTTGTTCATATATTTTGTCAATAAACGCATAGCTACTGCTCCTATATCATACATTGGCTGAACGACAGTAGATAACGTCGGTCGTACCATTGTGGCAAGACGTGTGTTATCAAACCCGAACACTTCAATATCTTCCGGCACCTTCAAACCAGAATCCTGAGCCCCGTGAATGACTCCCAGTGCCATTTCATCAGAAGCGACAAAAATTGCAGTAGGGACCTGTCCCCCGGTATTCAACTGTTCAAAGGCTTCAATGCCAGAGTCATAGGAATAATCGCCAGTTACAATTAAATCTTCAGAGACTTCTCGTCCTGCCTCTTTTAAGGCGCGTTTATATCCATCCAGCTTCTGGTTATTTATTTCTGTATTTTCGGGTCCAGAAACAAAAGCTATCCGCTCATTATTATGTGAAATTAATAGTTCTGTCGCTTCAAAGGCAGCTTCTTCATAATTGATATTCACGGATGGTGTACTTTCCGTTTCATCGATGGTAGCAGCCAAAGCTACTGGAACAGAAGCGTTATTGAATTCACGGATATGGTCATCGGTTATTTTCCCGCCCATGAACACAAGACCATCCACTTGCTTTCCTAACATCGTATTGATTAAATGTATTTCCTTTTCTTTATTTTGGTCCGAGTTGCTTAAGATGATATTATAATTGTACATCGTAGCAATATCTTCAATACCTCTGGCTAGTTCTGCAAAAAAGATACTGGAAATATCCGGGATGATGACACCTACCGTTGTTGTCTTTTTACTTGCCAAACCTCTAGCTACGGCGTTTGGACGATACCCCAGATTCTCAATCGCGTCCAACACCTTTTTCCTTGTTGCCGGCTTAACGTTCGGGTTGCCGTTGACAACCCTGGAAACAGTTGCCATTGAAACATTTGCTTCTCTTGCTACATCGTATATAGTTACATTCATGCAAGATTCCCTCCTCTAATTCTCTATCAAGTTTAATTTCAATAAACCAATCATATTATACTATTTTTACAACCGCAATAAAGACGAATATGGATTGTCCCTATACAAATCATACCCCAAAAGAGATGATTGTAAAATCAGATTATACTAACGAATGAAGTTTGTAAAACTCTCTCTGCTCAGTTTTCCTCAAGGCGGACATTTTATTAATCGCCGTTTGACATATAACAAAACGGAACCGGACTGAGATTCCCTCAGCCCGGTTCTTTTGTTTCTTCTTTGTTTACTTGGTCAATTCCTTCATGAAATCATTGAACATCTCAATATCCATTTGCTGAGCAGAATCAGATAGTGCTACGGCTGGATCTGGATGAACCTCTGCCATTACACCATCGGCTCCAATCGCAAGAGCAGCTTTAGCTGCCGGCAGCAATAGGTCACGTCGGCCAGTGGAATGCGTGACGTCCACCATGACCGGCAAGTGTGTCTCCTGCTTCAAAATAGGTACCGCTGATATGTCTAATGTATTTCTTGTCGCTTTCTCGTAAGTCCTGATTCCCCGTTCGCAGAGCATAATATTAGCATTACTGCGTGAGATGATGTATTCAGCAGCATTGATGAATTCTGAAATGGTAGCTGACATCCCTCGTTTCAATAACACTGGTTTATCAACAGAACCTGCAGCCTTCAATAATTCAAAGTTCTGCATGTTACGGGCTCCAATCTGAATGATATCGACGTAATCAACAGCTTTATAAACGTCAGCTGGATTAACTATCTCACTGATTACAGCTAAGTCGTATTCATCAGCCACTCGTTTTAAAATTTTGAGGCCCTCAAGACCAAGACCCTGGAAGTCATAAGGAGAAGTCCTGGGTTTGAACGCTCCGCCTCGTAGTATTTTAAGACCTTGTTTCTTGACAGCTTCCGCTACGGCAGCAACTTGTTCGTAACTTTCAACCGCACACGGTCCCATAATGAAATGAGGGTTGCCATCTCCAATTTGTTCTCCATTGATATCGATAATCGTATCTTCAGGCTTTTTCTTTCTGGAAACCAGCAGTGCCTTCCGATGATCGTCTTCCTGCAGCTCCAGGCTGGCTTTAAAAATCTCTTTGAACAATTGCTGAATGGTTGAGTCTTCGAAAGGTCCATTGTTATGTTCATTAATCTGGTCCAGCATTTTACGCTCACGTACTGGATCAAAACGATTGACTCCTTGTGTATTCTTGACTTTTCCGATCTCCTGAACAAGTTCTCCCCGTTTGTTTATCAAGTCGAGGATTTCTAAATTCACACTATCCAGTTCATCACGTAGTTGATCCAATTGTTCATTACTCATGATAAAGCCTCCATTCCGTTTTACTTTGCTGAAAAAATTGATAATTTCAAATGATAATTACGGAACATTATATATGACTTCAGCTTTATTGTCACCCCTTTAAAGCGATAAAATCTCAAAGAATTTTTCAGTCGAAAATTGTAACCGCTTTCAATAAAAACAAAACGGGAGGTAGGTTTTACCTCCCGTTGCTTACCTGTTGATTTAGAGAAATCAAGTCAGCCGATTTGTACTTTCTTCTAACGCTTCTACTGTTACTGCCCCGTGCGAATCGTGCCACACTATTTCTTTATCATGAAATAACAATGCCTGGGGTGACTCGTGCCGTACATCATATTTTTCTGCAATTTGATTAGAAAGCGGGCGTGCTTCCTGGACATGAAGTATATAACATGGGATATCTGTTTTCTCACTGAACTGATCATACTGTCTTTTAACGAATGTACTGACAGGGCATGTCAGACTGTGCTTCAGCAGATAAAAATTGTGTTTCTCATCAATTAAGCGGTTGAATTCTTCTTCATTGGCAATTACTTGTATATCCATCTGAATCCTCCTATATATTCTAAACTAAAATGACGAGACTGAAGGCAGCCTCGTCACTTTTATTTATTTTGCATTAGTTGAAGTTGTAGCTTCCTGCTGCTTCTCCAACTCTTCCGCTGCTTCCTCAATCGCTTCTGCAACTTCCTGGGCTGCTTCCTCTGCTTCTGCATCATCCTGGCCACGGAAGCTTTTTACTTTATCACCAATGTTTTTAGTAGAATCTTTGAAACGAGTACCAAGTTCCTGAGATTTTTCTGAGAAGTTTTTAGATAACTGGGAAGAAGATTCTACGGCACGTTCTTTCCATTCGCCACTCTTTTCTGTAGCAACTTCTTTCCACTCACCTGCTCGATCTTTCAAGTAATTGGAGCCTTGATTAAGGTCATCGCGGAACTCCCTGCCCGCTTTCGGTGCGAATAATAGTGCCACGACTGCACCAACTACTCCTCCGATTAATGAACCGACAATAAAATCTCTTCCGTTTTCCTTGTTGTTTGGTTGGTTTTGCTTTTGCTGTTCACTCATTATTAAATTCCTCCCTCTGTTTTTCTTGCATCTTCTTTTTTGTATTTTTTATACAAATTGATGGCTACCTGTCCCCATTTCATTGCCTGGGCTGCTGAATCCTCGTCATTTATCTTAGAAGAGGTCAAACTTCTTGATACGGATCGGATAGACTGATTGAATTCCTGTACGGAATCACCTATACCTTTGACACCATCAACCAGTGAATTGAGCTTTTGGGATTTTTCCCCTACATCCTCCGCCAATTTATTAGTCTTATTCAACAGCGCAGTCGTTTCCAGGGTGATCCCTTCCATCTGTTCCTCGACCCCTTCTAGTGTATCGGCAACGTTGTTCATTGTCCGGGAAACCGACTTCAAGGTGATACTCAGGTAAATCACCAAGACTGCAAATGCTACCGCTGCTATAAGCGCAGCAATGTATAATAGAATTTCCATTCCCGCTGTTCATCTCCTTTACTATGTATTTTTCATGTTTAAGTAAATACCCTGTCTCGATTAGAGCTAAACTAAGATATAGGGACTATGGTTCTATTACCTATTATTGTATTATTCGTTTTTAACCTCGGAATATCCTTTTTTTTCGTGTTAAACTGTAAAATTTTTTTAAGAGTTCCAAGGTAAGACAAGCCACAATTACTCGATTGCTATTGTATGGAAAAAAGATGCCCGTTTAATGAAGGACTTAACCGAACTTTCAGCATTCCTCACGAAGGCCAGTCACCGCCGATACTTCTCAAGTTTCTCTTTGTATTTCTTCTAATGCAAACCTATTACTGATCACAAAGCCTAAATAAAAAAGCTGTTCCAAGAGCATGCCCACCTTAAAAAAAGCAAGCATCCTCTTGAAACGGCAGCCTTTTACATCAGCTATTCAATTGACCTTCATAAGCCTGTTGATATTTTTGAATATCACCAGCGCCCATGAATACTAATACACTATTATCGTATTCCTTTAAGACACTTGTATCTTCTGCAATAAGTAAATTCGATTCCGGAATTAGTTCTTGAAGATCCTGAATAGTCAAATTACCGTTTTCTTCTCTCGCAGAACCGAATATGTCACACAAATAGATAGCGTCCGCTTCCTGCAAGCTCTCGGCAAATTCTTTCAGGAATGTTTTAGTTCTTGTGAAGGTATGCGGTTGAAAAATTGCCACAACATCCCTTTCAGGATACTTTTTACGGGCAGATTCGATTGTAGCTGAAATTTCAATAGGGTGGTGGGCGTAATCATCTACTAACACCTGGTCACCAACCTGTTTTTCAGTAAACCTGCGCTTAACACCCTCAAAAGTTTTGATTTTCTTGATTTCTTCTGCTGACATGTCTTCATAATGACATAATGCAATGACACTTAAAGCATTTAAAACGTGATGATTCCCGTATCCAGGGATAATGAAGGTATCATAATATGTGTTTCTTACAAATACATCGAATGAGGTACCTTCAGGACTTTCTTTAATATTTTGTGCCTGAAAATCATTCGAATCCGCCAGCCCATAATATAAGACAGGGACGTTCGCCTGTATATGCTGAAGATGTTCATCATCTCCACATGCAATAATCCCTTTTTTTACTTGCTTCGCCATTGCTTGAAAAGCCTGGAACACATCCTCGATACTGGTGAAATAATCAGGATGATCAAAATCGATATTTGTCATGATGGCATAGTCAGGATGGTAAGAAAGAAAATGACGTCTGTATTCACAGGCTTCAAATGCAAAATACTGACTATTTCTATGTCCTTTTCCGGTCCCATCTCCAATCAAATAAGAGGTGGGGTAATTTTCAGAGAGTACATGGGCCAATAAGCCGGTCGTAGAGGTTTTTCCATGAGCTCCAGTCACAGCAATGCTTGTATATTTCTGCAGCCACTCTCCTAAAAACTCATGATAACGATAATAAGGCAGACCTTGCTCTTTTGCTGCTACTATTTCTTCATGTTCATCATTAAAAGCATTCCCAGCGATAATCGTCAAACCTTCTTTGATATTATCTTTGGAAAAAGGCAATATTGTAATGTTTTTAGCTTCCAATACTTCTTGTGTAAAAAAGCGTTTGTCAACATCGGACCCTTGGACATGCTCGCCCGAGTCATGCAAAATTTGCGCAAGGGCACTCATTCCCGTCCCTTTGATACCAATGAAATGGTAAGTCGTCATAAACAAGTACCTCCAAAATTATTGAGTCACTTTTACTTAGTATATGTATCATACTAAAACTTGCGATTTTTCAAATCTGCCAGTCAAGCCATTATTATAGCAAAGAAAAGCAGTAGATGAATGAGCAATTAGACATTTTTATACTTCCCTATTTTAGCACGGAATAACATGAAGTAAAAAGAAAGAAGTATTTTTGTCTATACCTTCTGAATCACAAAAAAAGAAAAAACTTACTTCCATTCCAGGAAGTAAGCCTTTTTGATTATTTTTAGTTTTATTCATCCAGCATTTGTGGTTGGTATGGAACCTTTTCCAGCCGCGGGTTCGGGCTATAACGCCGCCCTTCTTTTGCTTCCGGTTTTCCATTCAAAAGAACATTATCACCTGTGAAGCCTATGTCTATTTTCAATAGACTACCACCGACACCGTACATATCGACAGGAACCTTCAATTCTTCAAACATACGGATCCTATCTTCTGTAAAGCCTCCGCTTACCACGATTTTCACATGATCATAGCCTTCTTTATCCAGCGTCCTTCTTAAGGCAAAGATTAGTTCAGGATTTACTCCGCGTGGATCGAAAGTACCCATCAAGTGTTGATTGCGTAAGAAGTATTTATCGACCATACTGCGTGAAGTATCAACACGAACGGCTTTCAACTCATCTCCAAACTCACGAGCCACTTTCAAAGAATCTGTGATCACATCATTATTGTAATCTACAAGTGCCATCACTTCATCCTCAGGGAACTGTTCATGATAAGCTCTTGTGGCCGCCACGACATCGCCCTTGAACATTTGAATCAAAGCATGAGGCATCGTGCCCATACCTTCTTTTCCCCACCATTCATTCATAGCGTGGGTAGCTTGAGCAGTCGAACCACCGATAAAAGAAGCATATCCATCTCCTGCTTGCTGGGTATAATGATCATCTCGATCACCCATAAAGATAATTGGCTTCTGTTTACCATTGGTCCGTGCTGCTTTTACCACATTATAAACATTCGTTGCTACAGAAGTTCGACGCGCGAAAATCCCATCTATAATTCCTTCTAAATAGCCGAAGTTCTGGTAAGGACCGGATATGGTCATGACAGTTTCATACGGGCTGATTTTATCTCCATCCTTCAATGAATGAATCTCTAATTCTTCAGGATGATCAGCAAAGGTATGAATCAAAGCGATTACTTCATCCGTGCCACATAAAACAGCATCATTCTTCTGGAAAAATTGCATGGTTACATGGTTATCCTTCAAGTGATTTTGTACTATTTCTTTCGTTTTCAAGAAATAGACGGCAGAAAACCAGCCTTCCCCCACCCGTTCATCAAACTTGAAGGTCTTATTAGTCAACCGATCGATTTCGCCATTTAACTTACGTGTGATTTCCTTCATAATTCTGCTCCTTATATAAGAAAAAATCCTTGTCCGAATAAAATCATTCATCTCTAATCATATAAAATCTAGTTAGCTAACACAAGCTATTTCTAAAACAGACTAAAAAAGCATCTGTCATCACGCCCATAAAGGGCGGGGAGACAGATGCTTTATAAAATTGGGACTGTTATTTCAGTTCGGCAGATTCACCAGGGTGAAACAATTCGTTTACTTGTTCTTTATTCAATAATACATCTCTTGGTTTACTGCCTTTTTGTTCCGATATGATTCCGTATTCTTCCATATGGTCGATCAGCCTGGCCGCACGGTTGTAACCCACTTTAAATCTTCTTTGGAGCATGGATGCACTAGCCCCATTATGTTCGATGACAAAAGATACAGCTTCTTCAAATAATTCATCTTGCTCGCCAGCGTCTGAGCTTGCTTGCATCATCAGTTCCTCTTGTTCAAAAAGGAAATTAGGGGGAGCTATTTTCTTTACGTGGCCTGTAATACGTTCAATTTCATCATCCGAAACGAACGCCCCCTGAATTCTTACTGACTGACCAGAACCATTTTCTACAAACAGCATATCCCCTTTTCCAAGCAGTTTTTCTGCTCCTGCCGTATCAATGATCGTACGGGAGTCTACTTGCGATGAAACACTGAAAGCTATCCGGGTCGGAATGTTCGCTTTGATCAAACCGGTGATGACATCTACTGATGGACGCTGTGTTGCCACTAACAAGTGAATGCCACAGGCACGCGCTTTTTGGGCGAGTCGGCAAATAGCATCTTCGACATCCTGTGGGGACACCATCATCAGGTCAGCAAGCTCATCGATGACGACAACCAGGTAAGGCATTTTTTCTTTGGAACGCTCCTGCTTGTTCATTTTTTGATTATAACGTTCTACATCTCTGACGCCTTCTTTGACGAACTTTTCATAGCGGTCATCCATTTCTTTGACTGCCCATTTAAGTGCCTTTGTTGCTGCTTTTACATCTGTGATTACTGGAGATACTAAATGCGGCAGATCATTATATGGTGCTAGTTCCACCATCTTCGGGTCGATCAATAGAAATTTAACTTCCTCATGATGAGCCTTGTATAACAGGCTGACCAGAATCGTATTGATACAGACACTCTTTCCTGAGCCTGTCGCTCCAGCAATTAACCCGTGTGGCATTTTTTGCAGGTTTGTCACTACAGGTGTACCCCCAATATCCAATCCAAGCGCTACGGTTAATGGAGACGGATTTTCCTTGAATTCTGGTGATTCAAAGATCTCTTGTAAACCAACTAAGTCTGATTTTTCGTTAGGAATCTCAATCCCGACCGCTTGCTTACCTGGTATTGGCGCTTCGATACGAATCGCTTTTGCTGCCATACTAAGCTTAATATCATCAGCGAGGTTTGTGATCTTACTTACCTTCACTCCAGGCTCCGGCTGAACTTCAAACCGTGTAACCGATGGACCACGCATAGCATTAACTACCTTCGCCCGGACATGGAAGTGGTTCAGGGTAGTCTCCAGTAACTCCATCTGCTCCTTTATTCGCTCATCATGATTATGGGATTTACTAATTGGATCATCCAATAAATGCAGTGGCGGTTTGCTATAAGCTGCTGTTGGCTGATCCGCTTCTTTTTTCTCTTTTTTCACTTCACTTTTTTCGGACACCGTATTTATATTTCTGCTTTTTTTGTCCCGCGGAGTCATGATGACATTGAAGGGAACACTTTGTTTTCCGTTTTTGGAATGGTGTTTTGCTTGATTTCTTTTCTTATATTGTTCTTTTTTCTTTTCTGGCTTCCCGGTATGAGCATGAGCTTCAGACCTCTCCTCCTCATTAAAAGCAGTACCTTTTGGAAGCGTATCTACTTCAGCAGGTTCAACTGGATCTGACTGTTCTTCAGGTTCCGGCGGCTGCTCATATTCTATCGCTTCCTCATTCTCGTTTTCGTCTATCTGGGGTGTTTCAGCTTTCGTATCTTCTATAACTTCTGTTTCCTCTTCTTTTATCTCTTTGATAGATTCGTCCGTTGTTTCATCTTGGACTGGAGTTTCTACTGTGGCTGCAATATAATCCTCTGAACTTACAACAGGGTCCTCTTCACTCTTTGGAAGCTCTTCTTCTCTGCTATCTTGCTGTTCCACATGATCATCAGCAAGTGTTTTCTCTTCATTTTTCTCCTCAGAAATCTCTTCGACTTTTTCTTCTCCGTTATTCACTGGAATTTCTTCTAAAGGAGTAACGATTTCTTTCATTTGCGAACGGGAAGAAGCATCTTCCCTATGGCGGGCCAGCAGTTCTGAAAGGCTCTCTGCCTGAGGCCGGCGATCTCTTTCAGAAGAAGCTAAGTCATCTATTACCTTACTTTCTCCTACTCTCGGATGGTAGCCATAAATTGGCGAAGGTACTTCGGAAGGCTGAAAAGGGATTTTGTTTGCTTCTTCCTTGCTGCTCTCTTCCTTTTGATAACGTCTTTCATTTTTGGGTTTGACGTTGCTTTTCCGGTTATGTAGTTCAGGGGTATACTCTTTTTTCGGTGTATAGCTTCGCTGCTCTGCGCTTTCCCTGCCAGGGCTTTTAACCGGGTTAGCTTGATATTCGTGCGAAGGAGTTTGAGCAGGACGACGACTAATTTTATGTTCTTGTTGCGGTGAACGATGATCCGGAATTACCGGAAAACGGAACTCGCCTTGCTTAGGATATTTATAAGCCATTTTTGTTTTTACATAAGGGTCATTATTTTCTTTGTGCTTTAACGTGTTATCAACCTGCATCGGCTGTTCAGATGTCTCGTTGGCAAAAATATCTTTCAGTTTTTTCTTCATCTGATTCCACATTTATATCACTCTCTTCTTAACAAAGGTTTACCTATTATTTTAACAGGTTTTTCAGTCATACAGGTTGTTTTTTAAAATAAAAAAAGACTGTAGCGTGAAAATAGTGCTACAGTCATCTACTCTGAATTCTATATTTCAAAAACCTGACCGATTTCATATCCGTCTTCCAGCACAAGGATACCCTTTTCTTTAGGAGCATCCGGGATACCTAATTCTTTCGCGGAACAGATCATCCCCCGGGAATCCACCCCTCGTAATTTGGCGGGCTTGATTTTCATACCACTTGGCATGATTGCGCCAACCTTGGCCACAACCACTTTTTGGCCGCTATCGACATTAGGAGCACCACAAACGATTTGCAGCTTTTCATCACCTACATTTACCTGGCATACACTCAGCTTATCTGCATTTTCGTGCTGATCTTTTTCTTCAACATAACCAACGACGAATTTGGGAGACAAATCTACATCCAACTTTTCGTCTAGGCCATTCTTTTCAAAAACGTCTTTGACTTTATCAAGCAATGCATCCGTAAGCCTAATCTTCCCATGCTCAGACAAATTCATATAGGAAGAAAGATTAAAAAGATTATACCCAAGCAAACTTCCATCACGTTGATCAGTAATCTTCACCACATCTCCGTGATGCTGCTGTTTAATATAGTTGCGATCTCCATCTTTGATTGGAAAAATCAGTACATCACCGATTCCTTTGGGGTTATAAAATACATACATGCCTACTCGCCCTTTCCTTCATCTTTAGGTTTATTTTGAGCTAGAATGAATATGGGTTCCAGCTGTTTATCTTCATATAAAAATGATAATGAAGTGACTGGTGTTCGTCCCTCTGCAAAGAATTTCATCGCCATTTGAGCTAAAATGTCATAGCCAGCGGGATTTTGGACGTCAGCAAAAATCAGCACATCCTGATGTGGTATACTCAGTGCCAGTTCCCCTTCTGCCTTCGCTTTCATTTCTTCCAGTAATGCCTCATTCAATACCCGGCTGGCATCGTATCCGTCATTCGTCGATAGAAAGTAAAACGTATTCCCATACACTTCATCTTTTTTCAAATCTACGGATAGTGAACGGACATTGAAGCTTGCAATTTCCCTTACACGATCCGCCGTCCAGCCTTCACTCTCCAGCATTTCTTCATCGATCAGCTGGTAGGACTTACCGAGATCAAGGGCATAATAAACCCTTGTTTCGGCTGTGTGTTCGGTATACACCAGTTGTTTTCCTGAAGATGTCTCAGTCGGAAACGATCCAGCACGGATAACAGGGAAAATATGTTGTTCTTTCCCTTCCAAATGGTGCGTCTCATTCATAATCCGTAACGCCTCTTTAATATGCTCCTCTAATTCATCCAAGGCTTCCTCGCCGCGATTTTCCCACTTAGAGATAACGTTAGGCAAGGTAATGGTTATCCCCTGGCCAGATTCCTTCCATTCTACCCGGAATGTATCTTTATCACGGTTGAAAGAAGTGCGCCAATCTTCCACTTGCAACCGTTCTTCGAGTTTTCTTTTCATTTTGATGCTTGTCATTTTCATACCGTTTCCTCCTTTATTTTGGAGAGAAATCAATTACTTTGTCTATTTTAGCATAAAAAAACTGCGCTTCAACAATCGCGCAGTTTCTGACTATTTCTCTAACCCGTCAATGAATGCCTCGATTTGATCTCTTGTTTTCCGCTGCTTACTGACAAAGCGTCCGATCTCTTCTCCCTGATGGAATGCAAGGAAGCTCGGAATACCAAGGACCCCATATTCTATGCAAATATCCAGTAAGTTATCTCGATCGATATATACAAAGTTATATTCCGAATATTTTTCTTCGAGCTCTGGAAGGAAAGGTTCAATGAAACGGCAGTCCGGACACCAGTCAGCTGAGAATAACATAATTACCTTTTCTTTGTTTCGCCATTCATGAAATTGTTCTTCTGTTTTCAACTGTTCCATCTCTACACCTCCGCTTCCATCCTAACATAGCACGTGGTAAATGTGGGTCATGCTTGCTCAAACCGTCTATTCATAATCAATTTTCATATCGCCCGGCTGGATCCACCCCTTTTTCCGGAACCACTCTGCTATCACTAAACTGATGATTGCAGGTGCGATAATATGAAGTATCAATAATACCCAAAAAATCTCCCAACTGAACGACATTGCCTCAAACGTCATGATTTGCCCTACGAATCCACTGGTGCCCATACCTGCTCCCATTGGGTTGTTTTCCATTTTCAGCCAAACAGTAGCGATAGGTGCCAGCACAGCCCCTGCTATCGTAGGAGGCAGAAGGATGATCGGTTTTTTTATAATATTAGCCACTTGGAGCATCGAAGTACCAATCCCCTGTGCCAGCATACCACCTGGACCGTTATCTCGATAACTGATGGCCGCAAACCCGATCATTTGTGCAGCTCCTCCAACGGTAGCCGCACCGGCTGCAATTCCATCTAACGATAGCATTAATGTAATGGCCAGGCTTGATATTGGTGCAGTCAATGCCAACCCTAACAATACAGCGACAATCATCCCCATAATGAATGGTTGCTGATCAGTCGCCCATATAATGACCTCCCCAAACCACACCATGAAATTTCCAATCGGAGGACCGATGAAGGAACCGACGATAAAACCTGTAGCAATCGTAAGAAAAGGCGTTAAAATTATATCAATTCGAGTTTCTTTACTAATTAATTTACCTGTTTCAGTAGCAATCAATGCTGTCACATAACTTCCAGCCGGACCCCCGAGTTCAGCACCAAACGCACCACTGAATAAAGCAGCGAACATAACAAGTGGTGGAGCCTTCAATCCATAAGCGATCGCTATACCGATCGCCCCTCCCCAAATTTTCACATCCATGGCGAATTCGCCCATTTCGATCAATGACGCAGACAAGTATGGCCAGAAATCCAGCTGCTCCCCCATGGTCTTTATAATTAATCCAATTATTAGTGAAGAAAATAACCCAAGAGCCATGAAACTCAATGCAGTTATAAAGTATTCCTTGGCACTAAGAGTTACTCCTTTTTTCTCAAAGAAACGTTTCATTATTTCCCCTCCCTAAGGCATGCAACCATTATATTTTACAAAAAATATTTACATGTGTAAAGACAAGGAACGTATCATAATTTATCGGTTAAAAAGATTTATTTTTGTTAAGTTAAGTTGTTTTTATGATTCAAAAGATCTATAATTTCAATAGTGTTAATTGAGTCTATTTTCACATAAATTAAGGAGGGGGACAATGTGAAGTCCATACGCAACCGGGTGAGATTGATCGTTATCTTATCTTTAGCGAGTATCGCTATACTAATCGGGTTCTCTGTTTATATTTTTAATCAGCAAGCTGAAATGGCTGAGGAAAGGGAACATTTGCAAGAAGCACTCATTCATAGTGAAGAAATCAATTATAAAATGATGAGGACCACAAATAGCCAGCAAGTATTTTTTGCAGGACCAGGCGAAGCTAATGCAGAAGCAATGCAAACAGCAATTATCAGTCTAAAAGAAACAGCTAAATCCTATGCAGAATCCTATAAAAATTACCCTGCTATATCTGATAAATTTTCAGCAATCCACCAGAGGGCGGTGACTTACGAAGAAGAACTGGATACAGTGGTCAACATGTATCGTATGATCGGATTCAACAATGATAGCGGCATGTATCAATACATTAATGATGCATATAAAGAATTGACTAAACTAACAGATGAATTAGATAACTCAAGATTATCCAACCATTTACTATCTCTCCGTTTATCAGAAGCACGTTTCTTACATAGCCCGACAGAGGAAACATTCAATGAATTTGATGAAAGGAAACGAACCTTTAAGGAGTTAGGAGAAGAAGCACAGTTAACAGCTGAACAAAATAGTCTCTTCAATACGAACTTACTAAAATATGAACAGACCGTCCGTTCCATGAACAATTCTTTTGCTTCATCTGATAAGATTCGTACCACATTCGAAGAAATATCCGCTGAAATTGCTGATCAAGTCGATCAAGTAGTTTCGACAGTTGATGGCCTTCACAGTCAACTTCTGGCAGAACAGGAACAAGCTAAGCAATTACTTTTTCTGTTATTGATATTGATCGGAACACTAGGTTTACTGATCACTCTTATCACTGGTTTTATTTTAATCAAATCTATATCCCGGTCCTTATATACACTCAAAGAGGGCGCAAAGATTATCGGTGATGGGAACCTTTCCCATCGAGTAACTGTCAGTACCAGGGATGAAATGGCTGAATTAGGTGATCAATTCAATCAAATGGCTGAAAAAATGGAGCAATCAGTGAAAAAGGTATTACACGCGTCAGGTGTTTTGAGTACATCTTCCAATTACCTGACAGAAGTTGCAGAACATACCACTCGTCAGGGAGAAGAAGTAAATGACGCCATCAATCAAGTAGCAATCGGTTCCCAGGAGCAAGCACAAAAGATAGAGGAAAGTACCAATAGGATTGAGCAAGTTTCACAGGCCATAACTGGTACAACCAAAGCTACGGAGGAAATTTCGGGTGCGTTAAAGGAAGCGGACAGAGAAGGCAAACAAGGGTTACAGACAATCAATAAATTGGAGGACATTTCCGATTCCTTTATTTCTCTCGCTTCGCATTTGACAAAGGAAGTACAATCGACTACCAAGCAGTCAAAGCAAGTAAATAAAATTGTCACCACCATTGAAGAAATCGCGGATAACACCAACCTGTTAGCATTGAATGCAGCTATCGAATCTGCACGTGCAGGTGAAGCTGGTAAGGGATTTGCGGTTGTAGCCGATGAAGTAAAAAAGCTTGCAGAACGATCCAAACAAGAAGCAAAAAGCATTCAGACACTTGTAGATAGTATGTCACTGCAAATGACCAGCTTATCTGGTGAAGCGGAAAGATTTGCGACTTACCAGCAATCACAAAATCTTGCAGTAAAAGACACCAAAAATGTCTTCTATCGTATTGCTGAGCAAGTTTTAGCGATGAATTCACAAATTCAGGACGTCAATGCAGCCATTACCGGTGTAGACGACGTCAATGATATTTTAAAACGTAAGTTGCAGGAAATCAGCATTATCTCCGAGCAAGCCGTCGCTACAGCTGAGGAAGTAGCTGCTTCAAGTGAAAATCAGGTGAACTCTTTCACCGAAGTAAATCATGCTGCAAATGAACTGCAAAGCCTTTCTCAGGAGCTGGAAGCAGAGGTCAGCCAGTTCACCATCTTATCAGGCACAGCTTCCTATGAAGAGGGCACTATCCATAATGAAGAGATAATGGAGTACGAACCATCAGAGGAAGAAACTACTCTTGAGAAACAACATGCCCTGGTATCAGACGATGAGTATTTATCAGAAAGGAAAACCTCTTAGATCAACAAGAAAAAAGAATTCCCCGGCCATGTTTCCTTGGCCAGGGAATTCTTTATCACTAATAAGCAATTGAATTAGCAATCTTCATCATTTTTTCTGCATCATTTTTTAAACTGTCCTTTTCAGCATAGGTAGTGACCTTCACACCGCCTACGCCTACTTGAAGTTCATATTTTTCTTCCTCATTTATAGGCAGTACCCTTACATACCCAAACCGGCCTTCATCTTCAAATGATTCCAACAACAGATGCTCATCTTTTTCAGAGGCGGCCTGATAATTCAATTTACTTTTCCGTTCTTCCTTAGGATTATAAAATAATATAAATGTCTGCTCACCTTCGTTAAGAATCAAATTACTATTTGACTCTTCTGAGATTTTCATGCTGTCTGGGATATATAATGAAAATGAACCAGCCTCATGATTTGTCTCCGTTTCATTTTTCTCAAATGTCGTTTTTGCAACTTCATGAGTTTGCGAGATTGCATCTTCTTCGGACATAAAAAAACTACATCCCCCGAGCACAAAAGCAAGAATAGTAAGTAATGAACCAATCGTCTTCTTCATAGATTATTCCTCCTGCAACTCCCTCTTTTTACTTTCATGATACTATTGTTTGTTGATTTGACAAGTTCCATTTCGTACCATCTCCTATCAATGGACAGCTTGTTATAAATTGTCCATAATGGAAATGTAGGAACAAAGGTAAAGAATGGGAGGAATTTATTATGGAACTTACCGTATATTTAGCCGGACAAATCCATGATGATTGGAGAGACGAAGTCAAAAGTAAAGCAAAAGAAAAAGATTTGCCGCTGACGTTTGTTGGACCCCAGGAAAACCATGACCGCTCTGACAATATCGGCGAGGATATTCTCGGTGAACAGCCAGGCAGTCTATACAAAGATGATGCTGCATCCAGCATCAATAATTTCAGAACCCAAGTATTACTGCAAAAATCTGATGTTGTCATCGCCTTGTTCGGAGAGAAATACAAGCAATGGAATACTGCCATGGATGCCAGTGCAGCTATTCATCTGAACAAACCGACTATTATCGTGCGCCCTGATTCATTGATCCATCCATTGAAGGAATTGACCAACAAAGCCGATGTAACCGTTGAAACCGTCGATCAGGCGTTAGAGGTATTGCAGTACATTTATGAATAAGTCTTTAAAATTAAAAAAAGCTGACCCAGTCTTAAATAGACCTACTGGGTCAGCTTTTTGATTATAGTGGAGACCGGAAATGGGACTGAGTAACAACTGGCTACACAGCCCCAAGACGTCATATACTATTGCTTTCCAATACTCTTTTCACCTAAAAGTTAAGTCTGTTCTGCTTTATGCTTGTTCGCGAATTCATATTGGCCTTTCAAGAGTCGGGTAATGTGGATGAACATTTCTTTACGATTGACTGCAGCATTAGTAAAAATGCCAATGGCTCCTTCGTTTCTTCTTACCTCTTGCTTATCTGCATATTCATCCATTACATCGCCTAATTCTCTACCCTTTTCTAATTCTACCTTAATCTCTTCCGGTAATGGGATTCTTGCTCCACTGGCCAAGTACAAGTTTTCATGTTCATCTACTAGCGCACCCCAGTTACATAGGTAAAGTTCATCGGCTATTTCCATAACTCCACCTTCTAAGCCAAGTCCCATAGCCCCTTTTTTCATTTTTGCACATTCTCTTGCCCGGTTGATAGCACCTTCCTGTGTTTCTTCATCAGAAAAAGGTTGAGCAGACACTTTAGATTCAACCTCTGCTCCTTCTATATCAAAACTAGTAAATACTTCTTTTACAGATTCTATTTTTGTAGGGTTTTGCGATCCAGTATATATGCGAACCATTCTATTCACCTTTCTATCGAACAATTACTTCCTTACACTATACATCATTATCCCCATTCAGGTCTATGGTTAAAAAGTCAATCTCGATAAGAAGCACTTCATCACAAAACAGAAATAAAATCACGCAGACTTACCAAGCCTGCGTGATTTGTATCTATTACTTATCCGTTATTACGAATTTGTGCGACTGTATTTTGATCTGTCGTTTTCACTAGTTTGACCAACAGCTCTTTTGCTGCAGCATAATCATCCACATGGATAATAGAAGATGATGTATGGATATATCGTGAACAGATCCCTACCACTGCAGATGGTACCCCATCATTGGAAATGTGCACTCTTCCTGCATCTGTGCCACCTTGCGATATGAAATATTGATAAGGTATGTCGTTACTTTCTGCCGTATCCAGAATAAAGTCCCGGATACCGCGGTGTGTTACCATACTGCGGTCGAATATACGAAGTAATGCCCCTTTGCCAAGTTGGCCGAACTCTTTATCATCACCACTCATGTCATTGGCTGGAGAAGCATCCAGGGCATAAAAAATATCCGGTTGGATCATATTGGCAGCCGTCTGAGCACCTCGTAACCCTACTTCTTCCTGAACAGTAGCACCAGAGAAAAGCTGATTAGGTGTATTTTCCCCATCCAATTCTTTCAACAGCTCTACAGCAAGTCCGCAACCGTAACGATTATCCCAGGCTTTTGCCAGGATTTTCTTTTCATTTGCCATCGGAGTAAACGGACATATTGGAACAATTTGCTGACCCGGTTTAACACCAATCCGTTTTACATCCTCTTCATCATCTGCACCAATGTCGATTAACATATTTTTCACTTCCATCGGCTTCTTACGTTGTTCTGGTGTTAAATTATGAGGAGGTATAGAACCGATCACCCCTGTGACGGGACCATTATCCGTAATCACTTGTACTCGCTGAGCAAGCATCACCTGGTTCCACCATCCCCCAAGTGTCTGAAATCGAATCATCCCATTCTTGGTAATCTGCGTAACCATGAAGCCAACTTCATCCATATGCCCGGCTACCATTACTTTTGGACCTTCACCTTTTTTAACCCCAAAAACCCCGCCAAGGCCATCCTGAATGATTTCATCTGAATACTTCTCTAACTCTGATTTCATAAACTGACGTACCAAATGTTCATTACCCGGTGCGCCAGGTAGTTCTGTCAATGTACGGAATAAAGATTGTGTCTCTTGATTCATTATGTATCGAACTCCTTTCCACTATAGTCACCATTTTACCGAAACTTTCGACTACTTTCTACTTTTCAAACTTATTTTAGTTTTCATTATGCAGCACATTTAGTATACTAGTGGGAAAGAATACTTATTGAGGTGAATAGTGATGGATTGGAAAAAAGTCGCAATCGCGGCAGGTGCCGGTGCTTTAGCTGGCTATGTCGTCAAAGAGCAAGTCTTCAACAAACAGGGGGTTACTCCTGAAAAAGCATTGAAAATCGCAAAAGAAGCTTTCAAAAAACAAGGCCCTATCAGCGGCTCCTGGATTTACATGAAACCAGAAGAATTGACTAAAAATGGAATGGATTATGAAGTTTATCGTGGAGGCGTTTCTAAAAGCCAAGATGGAGAAACTTCTCAATATGAATTTTTCATCGATGCCCAAACAGGAACAATCGTCGATGTTGCCGAAGCTAATTAATAACAAAAGCCGTGCCGGTTTATTTAAACCGGCACGGCTTTTATTATTAACTAGGATTGTTGGTTGTGGATAACATTTTGCGTCGGGCTGCATCCAGCTCCAGCGCCTACCCCCTCGAGGTCTTAAGTCAATCCTCTCTGTGATTAGAAAAACTTGGCTTATCGCCGAGGCTATATGGCGAAAGCCTTAGTTTTACTTATACTTTAAACCTTTATTAAACTTGATTTGACTGAAAGTACAAAAAACGTCACGGCGAGGCTTGGCTTAAGCTTGTCGGGGGTGAGCAAGGCGCTTGCGCTTTTGTTCTTTAGTAAGCATAGCGGTGGCGTTTTACCTCATCTATTTTCTTTCCATCCTGGTCAAATTTGATCGCCCGGTAATGGGCATCATGGTAGAACGTATACCAGGCATTACGCTCATAGCCATAGGTCATCCATTTTTGTTTTTCATGGACTGACGTTACAGGATAATCATCATATGCAAGAACCCACAATGGGTTCTGGTGTCCATGTGTCGGCATGATATCCGCCATATGAATGAATTGTTCTTCGCCATCTTCAAATAGAATGATACAATGACCATCACTATGCCCGCTAGTATGGATCATTTTCAAGCCTGGCAGCAATTCCTTTTCTTCTTGAAACGTATGTACCTGTGATTCTACAGGCTTCCAGTTTTCTTCCCAATACGTATTAGCAGAACGAAGATTCGGTTGCCTCATTTCATTCCATTCCACTTCGGAAGTTATAATTTCTGCTTCAGGAAACGTAGAAACAAGTTCATTTTCTTGCCAGCGCGTCAATCCACAAGCATGATCAAAATGAAGGTGTGTCATCAGCACCATGTCAATATCTTTTGTAGTCAATCCCAACGTTTCCAGAGACTCATCCAGCTTCGATTCTTCCAGAACACCAAAGTTTCTAATTTGCTTCTCGGAAAATTTCCCATTACCTACGCCTGAATCAATTAAGAATCTACGGTCATCAACTTCCAACAAAATCGGATCAGACCGAAGCTCAATTTGGTTCTTATCGTTAACCGGATATTTTTTCGTCCATAGTGGGCGCGGAACAACTCCGAACATCGCTCCTCCGTCCAAATGGGTAACTCCACCTTGAAGCCATGTCAGCTTGGCTCGTCCTACTTGCAATGTTTCCATTTGTCCCCCTCCTTTTGCTTACACTTTAAAGTGTACCATAACAGATGAGAGGTTTGAAAACGGTATCAGTCCTTGAAGGAGACGCGGCAACGATAAATCGGCTGACCTTTTTCTGCAAACTTCTCCTCATATTCGGTGGGAACATTCAACGGATCATCCAGTTGGTGTAAATCAAGTTCCACCTCTTCTAAACGCATACCATATTGAGAGAAGCTCACTAGCGAATATTCGAAAAGCTTTTTATTATCGGTCTTCATAGTGATTTTTCCATTCGCTTTTAAAATACTATGATATTGTTCTAAAAACGTGTGGTAAGTTAGCCTTCTTTTTTCATGGCGTGTTTTCGGCCATGGATCCGAAAAATTCAGATAAAGGTGGTCTACTTCATTTTCACCGAACAGTTCCCTTAAATCTCTGGCATTCTCGTTCACCATACGCACATTGACAGTATCTGCATCAATCACTTTCTTGACTGCACCGACAATGACACTTTTGACACGTTCGATCCCTACAAAATTGATATCATGATGCTGTTTCCCCATCCCGGCAATAAATTGTCCTTTTCCGGAACCGATTTCTAAATGTAACGGCTGTTTTTCGGGAAAGAGTGCCTCCCATTTATTTTTATGTTCAAATGGTTCCTGGACGACGATGTGGTCGTTCTCACGCAGAAAATCATCTGCCCATGGTTTATTACGCAAACGCATATATTATTCCTCCTCTATCGTCTAAACTTTATCATGAAATCACTCTCTTAGAAAAGTTTTTAGCGAATATGCAGGAAAACGACGTATACCTCCATCTCTCCCCATATATGTCGCTATACCAAAGATATATGACTTTTATCACCTTTCATCCTTTCTCAAGAGCTATAACTACTAACTCCCTCATTTGGATTGTAAGCGTTTACTGGGATATGATTATTATCGTATGATTAATACTACAAACATGGAGTGAGTATTTACTGATGAAACTACTGACTAGTATGATCGAAATGAGCGTAATTGCTGTATTTTCTGCGCTTTTCGCTGGATATGCACTTTTCATATATCCATTTGAAAAATTGACACAACTGGTAAATCCTGAAGTTCGCAAAAATCAAGTCAAATATGCACCACAAGCTTAACGATTTGATAACGACATCATGAATATATATTATCCAAAAAAAATTGGACTCCTTAAAAGGAGCCCAATTTTTTTGTATAGGAAACAGCATTTTTCAGCACTCTAAATAAAAAAGGATGATCATGATGCCATTGACGATAAATGACCAGCTGAATGTTTTATACGATTTGCTTACAGAGCAAAGTGAGGATGGCTGTGGCACAGTTGCCGAATGCCAGCAGATTGCACGGCTTGTCCATTCCCTTCAATCAAAGCTGGCCAATCAGCCTGAGCAAAATTTACAGGATTATTTACCTGGAATTTATGATTACAGTCAACAAAGCTTATCTGACGAACAAATGACAGAACATATCTATAATAATCAAGCTAATTTAAAACACTGGGTTAGTGCTCTGGCACAGGTCAAGGACACCAGATACCATGATTAACCATGAGTCGCATCAGTGATTCCGTTCGCTGAGCGGCTTCTTCTATATCTCCTCGCATGCGGTGCCATTGAATGAAAGTCAATGATTGAGCTATCGCATACCAGGTCATACGTGTATATAAATTTTCTGTTTCTTCCACCCCGTACCTTTCCAGCCATGGCTTCCAATCCTCTTTAGGAATATACCAGTGTAACAGCATCCCTAAGTCCATGGCAGGATCTGCCACCATCGCATTGTCCCAATCGATCAAATAAAGTTGATCATCCCTGGATAACATCCAATTATTATGATTCATATCACAATGACAAACTACATGCTTGGCTGCTTTCACTTCCCCCAGTTTTGCTTCCAAATAATCAATCGCTATATAAATTTGTTTCCATGGATCGATATCCTTAAAGAGACGTTCGTTCTCTTTGATATCCTCAAGGATGTCTTCTGGAAGTAACGGATGTTTGCTTATCCGCATTAGCATGTCTAACAACTCGGAAGAATGATGGATCTTACTCAACAGTTTTGCCACCCGTGGGTGTTTCATTTCTTCCTGTTTGAGTTCACGGCCTTCCAGCCATTCCTGAGCAGTGATAACATCACCATTTTCCAACCTTTTTGTCCATACGAGCTTAGGTACGATTCCTTCTGCAGACAATACAGCCAGGAAAGGGGATGAATTCCGCTTCAAGAATAGACGTTTATTATTATTTTGTGCATAATAGGCCTCACCAGTCGATCCACCGGCTGGTGTAATGGTCCATTCTTCTCCAAGTATGTGTTCCAAGCGTTTCACCTTCAATTCCTCAAATCTTTAAGTATTGCCGTGCCATAAGCGGTATTATAAGTATACATGATTTTCTTTCCATAGCCAGTAAAAGTTTTACCCTGCTGTATGATACACGTTTTATAGAATATCTTATCTCCCCGGCCAATTTCAAGAACTAGCTTCTTTATCCCAAATAAACCATTCGCTTTTGCTCTGGTATTTCCATTTTACAAAAACGGCACGAGCCGACTTCCCCATCGACCTGTACAGGAATCTTGGATGGCGACTCTACGGTAATCGCTCTGCCCTTATATTGTTTAACTTCTCTTAAAGATGTGTGTTTCCCAAAAAATACGGTAATAAACAATAAAAGTATTTTCCACTTAGGCAGTGATTCGACTACGATGACTGAATAGAAGTCTTTTTTTAAACTGGCTTGTGGAGCGATCTTCATTCCACCCCCATAATATGGGTGTCTGGAAACAGTTATCATATAAGCACCCTTTACATGTTTTACTTTCCCATCAATGGTAAGGGTGATATCTAATGATTGATAAGCTGGAATTACTGTGAAAAAGGCAAGGACGTAACTCATAAAACCTATTCTCATCCTGTTGAAAACTTTTTTGAAGGATGAGTTATCCGCTTTATAAGCAACTTCAGCGTCCAGACCAAAACCAATACTGTTCATAAAATGCCGGGGGTTCTTGACGTCATTATGAAACCGGTAAGCCCCTGGTTTGAAGGTTAAGACTTTGGGATGGTCGATAATTCGTTTGAATAAGGTAACGGAATTTGTATGTATGCCTGCACCTCGCGCAAAGTCATTTCCAGAGCCAGCGGGTATAACGGCAAGAGGAATTTCAGGATAGTGCTTCATACCATTTAGCACTTCATGTAATGTCCCGTCTCCTCCAATGATAATCACGGTTTTTATCTTTTCGTGATAAATTTCAGTTACTTGTTTCGCAATCTCTTCCGCATGCCCTTTATAATCGGTGATAAATGATCTGCATTGATTCGCTTGAAATGAAGGATCACGCTGAATCTTCTCTAAAATAGTTAAGGCTCTGCCATTACCAGCAATCGTATTTACAATGACAATATGCATCTCTTCCCCCCTAGTTACCAGCAAAGCCTTTCGTGAGTCTATTATACTACAAACAATGCAAAGGTAGTACTTACAGACTCAGCTGCTCGAAAATAGTTTAAACTGTCACTCCCCGTTTACGAAGCCTTGATCTTCCTGATCCCATTCCGGACGCCTTATGGCAGTAGTCTGGCTATGTTTAACAAGAGCTTCAGCTGCCTTCAATTGCGAATGCTTTAATGGAGAACGCAATTTTCTTTTTTCTTCAAACCATTTTTGGTACTCAACTTTACCAATATAACTTGTATGGAAATTTTCATTTGTAGATTTAAACTCATTTTCAGGTGCGAGTATCACTTTGCTATATGGGAAATCAATTCCATATTTGGAAAGAACACTTTTCACGTAAGTTTCACTCCGGTTCAAAGCAATCAATGGGCTGATGATCTTTGAACTGCTATGCTCATCTTTGATATACCAGGTTCTGTTATCTTCTGTTACTATCACCGAATTAGCAGAAGCCTCCATGAAATGAATTATTTCAATCCCAATGGGGCCAATCAGGATTGTATTTATTTCCATCGGTGCTTGTTTGATTTTGACTAGCGGCTCATACATGATAAGAAACGTATCGGGAAACCGCTGTAAAAAGTATTTCAATTGCTTATCATGTTTATAATCTGGGTCTAAAAATGATTTCTCCCATAGCGTTGATGTTGCCCATTTTAATTGAACAGAAAAAAGATTATCAAGAAAAATTTGCTTTCCATCATCTAAGGACGTTGGAGGCTCAGGAGAAGGATCCTGAGTCGTCTCTTCTTTATCTTGTCTCTTGAACAGGCGTTTCCATTTAGAAGGAGGTTCGTCTTTATCAGATGGTGGAGGCGGTTGCTCCAAACCCAAACGCTGTTCGGTCCACTTTTGTTTCATTGTCTCCCAGTGCTTCTTTTTGGCACGGATATATTGGCCGGGATATTTATACATATCAGTTTCATAACGGGAAATATAATCCTGAAGCTTAATCAACTGTGCCATAATGTCACCCCAATTCGATCGTCTCGACAATTTCATACTTAGTCGCTTTTGCGGGATGGATACGGAAGATATGAAACCGGTCGACCGGTAAAATCATTGTTTCTTTCAAGTTCTCCAGTTTCTCATTCGGAAAAATACCTTCCTGCTCTTCCTTCCACTTTTTCGCTATCGTGATATGAGGACGGTATGGTCGGTTTTCTTCTGGAAAACCAACACGTTTCAGTCGTGATTCCACAATTTCTTTCAAATTTAATAAAGAAGGATGCTTCTCCACTTCCATGAATAAAACTCTCGGCTTATGTTTTTGACCAAAAAATTTCAGATCTGACGCTTCGATATGGAAAGGAGCAGGGTACGATGCTGCCTCTTCCTTCAGCACATGCAGCACCTCATTAATATTTTTCGTATCTACCGCTCCGAGAAATTTCAATGTAATATGAAAATCTTCTGGATGCGTCCATGTTTTGTATTCTATCACCTGTTTCAGTTCTGTTTGCCAGTCTTTCAGAACCTGACGTATTTCCTCGGAAATAGGCACGCCAATGAAATAATGAGGTGTTCCTGTCATTGTAATCATCCTCCTTCTAAATAGATTTGTTTACCTTCCCGTTTACTTACCACTACAATCAAGACCATACCTGTAAAAGTCATGGCAGAGAAAAAGCCATACATCCCGAATACATGGAGAGCATCAATCCATACCCCGCCTATAAATGTGAAAAATGCGTTTCCCAACCCATTTCCTACAGCAGAGTACAACCCTACCGCTGTTGCAATCACATCTTTAGGCGCGAGTTCCCTTACCAGTATCAAAGCAGCAGGTATATAAAGTCCGACTGATACACCTTGCATGACTGTCGTTGCGTAAACGATCCCGCTCGAAGGTTCAAAGGCATATATAAGCCAACGGAAGAATGAAACAGAAGAGCTGATAATCAATACTCGAAAAATACCCAGCTTATCAATTATAAATTGGGATATTTTCATAAAAGGGGCTTCACTTCCCGCAGCAAATAAAAACGCTATTCCTACTGCTGTTAGTGTCCCACCAACAGTTAAAATGAATGTACCGAAGTAATAATTGTTGGCTAAAACCGGCCCAAATACTAAGAAATTTGAAAGTAAAAAAATCATAAAGCTTTTTTGTTTGGTTAACACCTTTAGGCCTTCACGAAAAGATACGGCCACACCTTCCCCATGTTTGGGGAATTGAGAGAGTGATAACAAAGCGAGAATAAGTCCTCCACTAAAAAATATGAATACCCAATTCAGAGATCCGGCTACCTCCGTGACACGCCCTAACACAAAAACAGCCACAGCAAAACCGATTGCTCCCCATAACCGGATATTTCCGTATTGTTTCCCATGCTGTTGCACATAACTTAGAGACAAACTATCGGAGAGAGGTACAATAGCTGATTGAAATACTGCGATGATCAGCATACCTGCATATAAAAATATAAAACCTTGCCAAAGGGGGTAAAGTAAGCCCAAAATAGCAGCCAATAATGTCGCAATTGCCAGCAGCCTTCTTGTTCGTTTGGTGTGATCACTAATCATTCCCCATAGTGGTTGAATGAAAATAGTGACTAAAGGCAATGCAGCAATAATCAATCCAATTTGCGTATGATTCAATCCTTTTTCTTCTTCTAAAAAGATGGATAACAGTGGAAAGAGGGCCCCGAAACCAAAGAATGTGAAAAAATAGTAGATTTGGAAAAAACGATAAGTCTTATGTTTGTATTCCTGCATTGGCAGACCCTCTCTTCTTAAAGATGTCACGTTATTTTGTCAGTTGATAAATCGCTTCTGCATAGATAGCAATCGCTTTTATCATGTCATCGATACGGACATGTTCATCTTTTTGGTGAGCCGTGTCCGGACTGTCTGAAAACATTGCGCCGTAGGCTACCCCGGTTTTTAGTGCTCTTGCATAAGTAGCACCACCGATTGATTCTACGCTTCGCTCACTTCCTGTCTGTTTATTGAATATTTCTAATAACGTCCTTACGTCAGGGTGGTCTTCATCAATATATAGAGGCAAGAGATGATCATAAAGTTCATAATTTCCTTTCTGAATAGCTGCCACTTCTTTCATCTTGTTAATAATCGCTTCACCGTCGCTGGTAACTGGATAACGGATGTTGATACCAGCAGTAATATCACCATTTTTATAGAGAAGTGATCCAAGGTTGATCGTTAAGGCACCTGAAGCATTATCCTGCGCGTATATTCCGAGATTAGTACCTGAAGTTTCTCCGAATTGGTCGGCTAACCATGAGAAAACAGCCCTTGCTTCGTTAGATAAAGGCAACTGTGATAAAAAATTTGCTAACTCGAAAACAGCGTTGATACCTTGTTCCGGTTTGCTTGCATGAACACCTTTGCCTCTTATATTCACTTCCACCTTGTTTCCGTGACTATTTATTTCCCCCGTCAACTCACGTTCAATAAGAAAACTCTTAAACTCTTCTTCCAGATTGGAGGGGCCATTCATCTGTAGTTTTGCTTTTGCAAAGTCTGGTACCATATTCAGGCGATCTCCACCTTCTATACTATCTACTCGCATGACATTATCTGAAGATTGAGTAAAAGAAGGAAGTTGCAAAAATCCATCGATCAATCCTTTTTCAGCATGAATGACAGGAAATGCAGCATCTGGAGAAAATCCGAACTGAGGCATTTCTTCCTGTTTAAAATAGTAATCGATTCCCTGCCAATCCCTTTCCTCATCTGTTCCTAAAATTAGCCGCACTCTTTTTTTCGGCTCAAAACCTTGGTCTTTCAATAGTTTCATGGCAATATATGCAGCCATTACAGGGCCCTTATCATCCTGTGCCCCCCTAGCAAATAGCTGGCCCTCTCTGATTACCGGCTCAAAAGGGTTACTGCTCCAGCCTTCACCGGCAGGTACGACATCAAGATGGCCGAGTACTCCCACGATTTCGTTACCCTGTCCGTATTCAATGTGCCCGGCATAGCCTGAAATGTTCTTTACTGAAAAACCATCTTCCTGGCCGATAGAAAGCATTTCGTTCAACACATCATCTATCGGTTTTCCAAAGGGATAATGCTCATCTTCTTGGTACACGCTCGGTATCCGTAAAATTCTTTTAACTCTCTCTTCAAATTCCTGTTGGTAGCGAGAAGCTAGCGTGGTAAAGTTCATTTTCCTCCCTCATTTCCAATGATTTTTTTATACGTGACATCATCGCATATAGCGAATAGCCTGGCTTCTTCAGGGATTGGTTCGTCTAACCTCCTGTTGATGTTCAAGTCATTGCCATCCGCAATTAATGTCGCTCCTCTTTGCAACAATGATTCAAAGGCATCACGATAAGTCTTCCAGTCCCCATGTTTCGGTATCAAATACAAATCATCTCCATGTGAGCGGCTTAATAACTGACCGTATATATTGGATACTCCGTTCATAAAGGCTGACCTTACAGCCAATGAGGATACGGTCTCATTTGAGATAATGAACTCATCTACCTGGACATGTTTGAAATTTTTTATATGAGCTTCTTCCATCACTTCTACAATCGTATGGACATCTGGTGCCAGCGCTTCTACAGTGGAGGCAATTAACAGAGTTTTCCCATCAATTAACTGATCGTCTTTAATCCGGTCATCTGCAAATATCATCACAGCTTTAGCAGCTGCTGCATTGGCCTTTAATAACGTTTCTTTCTGGGAAGCATTCCCTTTTATGTAGTATATATTGTCTTTTAAGAATGGAGCTTCTTTTAAATCATCAATAATGACGATCTCAGCATTTTCATAAGTATCTATGATTTCTTTAATCGCAAAAGAGGCCTTTTGTGACCAGCCGATGATAATATAATGACTGTTATCTTTATACACGATATCACCTTCCAAACGTTTTTTTCGGAAACTAGCAAAACCGTCGACTACTTTCCCTATAACTACACCAATCAAGCCAATTCCCAGGATGTAAAGGACAATAGCTATCAAGCGTCCTGCTATGGTAACAGGATAATAATCCCCATAACCTACTGTAGTGACCGTAGTCATCACCCACCAGAATCCGTCAAAATAAGTAGGAAAGTTCTCCTTTTCCACATTAACTATCAAAATCGTTCCCAATAGTACGAGCATCCCGCTTGATAAAAATAATACATAATTATTAATGTTGACCATCTTGGCGAGTAACTTGCGAAGTATGTACATATCCTGCTCCCCTTTCCTAAGGTAATAGCTATGTAAATTTAGTGAAATATCTGTAAATTCCAGCTCATTTTGTAGCATATATCATAATTTTTAGTGTAAACTATAAATAACTTCATAGCATCACCCGCACATACAATTCCAACGAATGAATCTAAGGAGTGGTTTTTTGAATCATTCATCATCCCGTATGCTTAACCGTATTAAATCCATCTATCTTTATATCAGAGAGAATGGGATAGTTACGACGTCACAGCTAGCGGAAGAGTTCGGCATTACCGACCGGACAGTCCAAAGGGATTTGACAATTCTGGAATATAATGGTTTAGTGGATAGTCCACATCGCGGAAAATGGACGACAACAGAAAAGAAAGTAAAAATTTCCTAAATAAATCACAAAGTCACCCGGGCCAATTGGCCGGGTGCTTTTTCTTCCTTTTTAGAGGTTGGTTATTTCTTTCAAGTAAGTTACTTCTTCTTCTGATAATTCACGGTATTCTCCTGGGGCTAGATCCTCGTCCAACTGGAGCGTTCCCATGCTCAACCGTTTCAGGTAGGTAACGCGTTTTCCTACAGCTTCAAACATACGTTTCACTTGATGGTATTTTCCTTCTGTAATTGTAAGTTCGATTTCCGATTCAGAACCGGAGGATAATATTTCAAGCTCGCCTGGTTTTGTGATATAACCATCGTCAAGCTTGACCCCTTGTTTGAAAGTCTCGACATCTGCATCCGTCACTTCACCATCTATGGTCGCGAAATAAGTTTTACCTATATCTTTTTTTGGTGAAGTAAGTCTATGAGCAAGCTGACCATCGTTAGTGATCAACAGCAGCCCCTCTGTGTCTTTATCTAAACGGCCCACTGGAAAAGGGTTGAATATAAGATCTTCAGGCTGCAATATCTCAATTACAGTTTCTTCCACTGCATCCTCCGTCGCAGATACCAGCCCATCTGGTTTATTCATCATTAAATAAATATATTCCCGGTATTCTACCATTTCACCATAGACAGTGACCTGATCTTTATCAGGGTCAACATGTGTTTTCGGACTATTCACCGTTTCTTCGTTGACTCTGACATTACTGGACTTCAGAAGCGACTTCACTTCTTTTCTTGTCCCATAACCCATATGAGCCAACAATTTATCAATGCGCATCATTTCCCTCCTAGCTATTTTTTTTATTCAGGAACCGATCAAGCACTCTCACTTTACCTCCAAGTACCCGTTCCAGCAAAGTCGATTTATAGGCAAGCCAGAGATAGCTCACTCCACCAATAACTACACCTGCAATCAACATAATTAAAGCATCTAAGCGGCTTTCTTCCGGATTTATAAATATACCCAGGAAGAACTTAACTATCCATAGTATGAGTGCCATAATGGTTGTAAAAATCACAACAAGTAACGCACGTTTGAATAAAGGCTGCATTGGGAAGTCTGCTTTTTTTCTTACTCTCCATAAGTTAAGTAGAACAGCTGTAGCTACAGCAAGCAGGGTAGCAAAGATGGAACCTTTAGCTCCGAATACTAAAATCAACGGGATATTCAACGATGCTTTAATAATCATTCCCGCTGTCAGACTGATGATCGTAAAGTTTTGTTGGTTGATTCCCTGCAGTACTGCAGCACTGACAGAAAATAAACCAAACAACAGGGAAGCAGGAGCGTACCAAGCCAACCACATCCCTTTCATTTCTACGCCTTCAATACCATATAAAGCACCATATGCTTCTCCGGAGAGTACAATCAGCCCTACAACAGCTGGGAATATAAGTAATATTACAATCTGAAAAACCTGGTTTATCTGCTTATGAAGCAACTGAATTTTCTGTTCTGTGAACGATGCGGTTACAGCTGGCAGCATGGATAAAGACAATCCTGTAGCAAGTGTCATTGGAATAATGACAAGCTTGTGGCCATACATCACAATAGCTGCATAAGCGGTATCTGCAAGGTCGCCTTCACCAGCTACGAACATGGCATCCTGGAACGTCAGGTTATCAATGAATTGATAAAGAGGAATCGCAATCCCTACCAGAACAAACGGACCAGCATAACCAAGCAGCTCTTTGAACATTTTCTTTTGCGGAATATTATAGGAATACTCCTGCTGTTCCAGGTGACGGTCCAGAAATGGTTTGCGTTTTTTCCAATATACATAAAGTACAACCACAGAGGCAATGGCACCGACAAATGCAGCAAAGGTAGCGAAACCGACGGCCAACTCAATAGAACCGTTGAATATTTCCCTGACGACAAATACTGAAATCAAAAGAAATGCAATCCTCGCCACCTGTTCAATCACCTGGGATACGGCGGTTGGTGCCATCGATTCGTGCCCTTGGAAAAAACCACGAACAATACTCATTCCAGGGATGATCAGCAGGGCAAAGCTTACCATTTGAATGACCCTTGTGGCGTCCTTTAAAGCGATTTTACTGCTTTCCTCATTCATAAATGATTTTGCCAGCAGCTCAGCTCCAAAAAACATGATCAGGAATGCAACCAAACCGCTAAATGCCATCAATTGCATCCCGGATTTCAATATCTTCCTGCTTGTTTCATAATCTCCGAGCGAATTATACTTTGATACGAATTTTGAAACGGCTAACGGGACCCCTAATGTGGATATACTGATGAATATCGTGTATGGTATATATGCAAAACCATATAACGTACCTCCCGTGTCGCCTACCATTGCTTCAAAAGGGATAAGATAAATCATCCCTAAAAACTTTGATAAAAATGTAGCTCCAGTCAGGAGCATGGTTCCTTTAACTATTTTCGACATTTCTATTTATTCCACCTTCAATGATTGTAGAGTCGAACGAATCTATTTTACCATAAATAAAGATGATTCAAATCAAATAACATCATGATTGAAAGGAATGACTACATTGTCCTATGAAACAGCCATCATTGGCGGTGGCCCCTCAGGCTTAATGGCAGCAATTGCTTCTGCCGAACAAGGTGTCTCTACTATATTGATCGATAAAGGAAAAAAGCTCGGCAATAAACTTGCTATATCGGGAGGAGGGAGATGTAATGTGACCAACAGACTTCCTCAAGACGAAGTAATTAAACATATTCCTGGTAACGGCAAGTTCCTATACAGTGCGTTTTCAGTGTTTAATAATTACGACATCATTGACTTCTTTGAAGGATTAGGAGTGGCATTAAAAGAGGAAGATCACGGCCGGATGTTCCCGGCAAGCAATAAAGCAAAGGACGTGGTCAACGCCTTGCTTCACCGGCTGGATGAGTTAGGCGTTGAGATAAGAACGAACACTCCAGTAGAAGCGATCGATTATGGAGAAAACAGCCATACGATTATTCTAAAGGGAAAAGAAAAAATTACAACTAAAGCGATTGTGCTGGCTGTGGGAGGAAAATCAGTCCCTCATACCGGCAGCACAGGTGATGGCTATGCCTGGGCTAAAAAAGCGGGACACACGATTACAGAGCTGTATCCAACTGAAGTACCGTTAATTTCCTATGACCGTGTTATCAAGCAAAAACCCTTGCAAGGTTTATCATTAAGAGATGTAGCTGTATCCGTTTTCAACCAAAAAGGGAAAGCAATTATCACCCATCAAATGGATATGATTTTCACCCACTTTGGACTTTCCGGACCAGCTATTTTGCGGTGTTCACAGTATGTAGTAAAAGAATTCATGAACGGGAATCGTCCTGTTAAAGTAGAAATCGATACGCTCCCTGAGAAAAAAGAACTTGAATTAATAGAACAGCTTCAAACCTTAGTAAAAGAGCATCCGAAGAAAAGTATGCGTAACCTGGTAAAGGGCATTGTTCCCGAACGCCTGATAGACTATATCTTAGATAAAGTAGGGATCGAATCGGATGATAAAGCAGCAAACATTTCCAATGAACAAATAAGAAAGTTCGTTGCCGAATTAAAACATTTTACCGTTACCATACATGACACACAATCAATTGAAAAAGCGTTCGTAACCGGTGGTGGAGTATCCATTAAAGAGGTAATTCCAAACACCATGCGATCAAAGTTAATGTCCGGGCTATATTTCTGCGGAGAAATCCTGGATATCCACGGCTATACAGGAGGGTATAATATTACATCCGCTATGGTTACTGGAAGGGTAGCCGGCATGCATGCTGCCTGGGAAGCAATGGGCAGTTGAACTACCCCCACTTAATTTCTTCGAAATTTGAAGTAGGGGATGAATGCAGATTAATGATAAAATAAGAAAAACGAGAGGCCCTCTAAGAGAGGCTTCTCGTTTTTCTTTGCAGGTAGGCCTGTTCCCTACCCAATTCTCTATTAATCAATATATTAATTTCTTCCCGATATTCTTGGGTTATTTCAGGATCAGACTTACTCCAGTCAACCGCACAAAGAAAATAGTAATTCCGTATCCGTTTCAAATAAAAGGTAGTATTGGGAAACTGGTCAAAGTATCCTCTGACGACTCCTCTTCTATCGTATGCCCAGCGAATTAATTTCATACACACCACCCGAACATATATTCTGAACTGGATTATATAATATCAAATAAGTCTGTCGGGAGCAACAATTGTATTTCTACGGCTCTGTTTAATACTTTTTCATAAGAGCGTATTCAACTATCGGGCCGAAAAGTCGAAGACTTGACTTCGAAATATTGTAAGAGGGGAAGGGCGTAGGAAGTTCTCGAAATCACACTTGTGGGGAATACATCCCATAATATTTGAAAGAAGACTTCTGCCCCTTTATATCCTTTATATTCTCTATAAATGCTTCAGGATGAAGTTTTAGTTGTGAACTATTCTCTTTTTGAAGGGTCCGTTTAGTATAAAACTGACTGGATGGGAAGAGAAACGGTGAGACTCCCGCGGGAGAAGGGGCTAGGCAAGATCACGCAGGGCTTTAGCCCGATGAAGCTTGCCAGGTCCCCCGCAGGAAAGCGAGTCGTTTCATGGAACCATCCCATTGCTCTTATGGTAACGGGCACCACTATCTCAAAACTGAGTCTTCTTGTAAAGGGGGCCTATCTATAAAAACAGCATGGTGATTTAGCAGAGCATTTCTATAAAAGAAACCCGGAAGCCTTGGAAGACTTCCGGGTTTCTTGTTTGCCTAGCGGCGTCCTACTCTCACGGGGATAAACCCGACTACCATCGGCGCTGGAGAGCTTAACTGCTGTGTTCGGCATGGGAACAGGTGTGACCTCTCCGCTATCGCCACTAGACCTTTATGATGCAATTGAGGTGAACCCTCAAAACTAGATAAGTAACATTCAACGATCCAACTTCTTCACGAATGATATTAGTTAAGTCCTCGATCGATTAGTATCCGTCAGCTCCACGTGTCACCACGCTTCCACCTCGGACCTATCTACCTCATCGTCTCTGAGGGATCTTACTCACTCGAAGTGATGGGAAATCTCATC
>NZ_JBIEKI010000015.1:0-90500 GCF_043497085.1 Halobacillus sp. B23F22_5
CTTGAGCCATGGACCGAATGTGTTTCATTAGTTTCATAAAATCATCCTTCCTTAGAAAATTCTTGAAGGAAGGATAACGTATATAAGGGGAGATACAAAAATTTTAGAGCTTAGCTTGACGGCTATGGGGAAACGATGAGACTCCTGTGGGAAATGCGGGATCGCTGAGGCCCCGCAAGGCGAAGCCTGAGGAGACTCAGCACACGCCCACGGAAAGCGAATCGTTTCCCGGAAACCCTAAATTCCAATAATATCTCGAAATCAAGTCTTCGACTTTTCGGCCCATTGTTGAATAAGACTCGTTGGTAAATCAGTAATAGTGTTTAACAAGTTCAATTTTAAAAATAGAGAGAAAAGCCATTGCATAAATATATTATCTTATGTATATTTATAACTAACTTATTTTTCAGGGGGACGCAGGAATGGAAGCGAAGAAGCAGACGAACTATCAGGAAATCAAGCAGACAAAAGAAGCACAAACATTTCCATGGAGCAGTTTCAGTAAATTTTTTATCCCATCATTCATTGGGATTTTATTATTTTTAGTACCGATTCCTTTTCAAGGGAAAATAACCATCGGGGTCGGTATCCTGGCGGAATCGGTACAAAGTTATTTCACTAATCAGATACCACTGTTTATGACTATACTAGTGTCCATATCAGCGTTAGGAGCTTTGGCTGTGAAAATGGTGCAGCCGGCATGGTTGGATAAGAGTCAATTACTTAAGAATCTCTTTGACGTTTCAATTTTTTGGACAGGGGTAAGAATGATAGGGGCAGTCTTCGCTGTCATGACGATAATGCAGGTAGGGCCGGAGTTCATCTGGTCTGATATCACAGGCGGAACGGTCTTATACTCCCTGGTTCCGGTATTGACGACATGGTTTTTATTTGCGGCACTGTTGATGCCGTTCCTGATGTCCTTTGGTTTGATGGACTTCATTGGTACGCTGTTAAGAAAAGTGATGCAGCCGGTATTCAAGCTGCCTGGCCGTTCTGCGATTGACGCGACTGCCTCCTGGATGGGAGCGGGACCTGTAGGCGTATTGATCACGACACAGCAATTTGAGCAGGGTTATTATACGAAAAGGGAAGCATCTGTGATTGCGACCAACTTCTCGATCGCTTCGATCGCTTTCAGTCTGGTCGTCATTACATTCATCGGCTTAGAGCAATATTTTGTTCCGTTTTACTTAGTTGTCACTTTAGCGGTATTGGCAGCGGCTGTGATCGTGCCACGGATACCGCCATTGTCCAAAAAGAAAGATGAATATGATGAAGTAGCTGGCAAGCAGATCGAAGAATATGTACCAACAGGTAAATCAAGCTTCCAATCCGGTCTCGATAAAGCGATGGAACAGGCAGAAAAAGTTTCTTCTTATAAAAATGTCGTCTATCGTGGTTTTGCGAACGTACTGGATATTTGGCTCGGTTTGATTCCGGTGGTGATGGGACTGGGTACACTTGCTTTGGTATTAGCCGAGTTCACACCGGTATTCGTGTGGTTGTCCTATCCCCTGGTTCCGGTTCTGGAATGGATGCAGATTCCTGAAGCGAGTGAAGCTGCTCCCGCACTAATCGTCGGTTTTGCCGATATGTTCCTACCGGCAGTAGTAGGGAGTGGCATCGAGAGTGAATTGACTCGATTTGTGATCGCAGGGATTTCGATTACCCAGTTGATTTATATGTCAGAAATCGGGGTATTGATATTAAAGTCGAAAATTCCGCTAAGCATCGGCGAAATGTTCGTGATCTTTTTACAGCGTACAGTTGTCACACTGCCTATTGTTGTCATTTTCGCTCACCTCATATTTTAAAAAAGGCAGGGCAATCTAACAGGTGGTAAAGACCTGCTTTGTAAGTAAAATGTGCTAATTTTTCAAAAAAATAGCCAAATCGTTTGCGGCTGGGAATCGACTATACTAAAATAATCGACACATGGAAAAAGAAAGGATGAAGACATTGGCAACAGAAGAAAGTAAACAAGTATGGCAGTTCAATTTCCTGATGAATAGTGGAAGGACTGTGACACAAGAAGTAGAATTAAGTGAACCTCATACGACTCGGGAAGCATGTGAATTCATTATAAAACAATTGGAAAGAGGTATGTGGTGGTCCTTGGATGACGACCTGGTCATTCGTACCGACCGCGTCGAAACATTCTTCGTCGGTGATTTGGAACGGGAAGAAGACTTCTTGAATAAAGATGAAGATTGATATAAAAAGGCGTCCAGCTTAATCAGCTGGACGTCTTTTTAAATGTTAGCTGCTATTTTAGTATGGTAACTTCCATGCTCTCACGGCCGAATGCTTTTGCATCTGATAAATCAGCCATGAACAGGTCGATGCGGTGGCCTTGGATGTCGCCTCCGATGTCTCCGGCAATGGCTGTCCCATATCCAGGTACATGAACTTTCGAACCGATCGGAATGATGTCAGGGTCGACGGCGATCACTTTCTTACCCGGATTCGCTTTCAAATCGATGCCTGTATAGGTGATGCCTGTACAGCCATCACAGGATGCGGTATAGGCGGTTGCCTCGACGGTAACTTTTTTCCCTTGAGGATCCTGGGAGGTTTGCACCGGTTTGCTGTTCGTTTCAAAACGCTTCAATTGATCAGATTTATCGGTCAACGCGACTTGTTTTTCGCTTGTCGTTTCTGCATTAGAATGAAGTTCGTTTGTTAATGTGATTCCAGATAATAGAATAAGGACGACGACAATTTTTCTCAAATGTTTCATGCTTATTGCCCCCTTCGATGTAACTACTTTCCATATTGTAGCAGTGTTGTTGTGACTATAAAACTACAGGGGCAATACATTTTGATTGCAGGAATGTGACAATAGATGTGTAAGCGGTTACCGGAATCTTTCCGGTTAAATAAGCATAAATTAACAAGTTTTTTCCCTTTTCTAATGGGTTGCTTTGTAATAGAGTAGAGGGTATGATTCTTTCTTGAACATACAACCATACATTGCAGACGTACATTTGAAGGGGAGGAACACCATGAAAAAAGTACCTTTACTCGCACGAATCATCATCGCTATTATTCTGGGAATCTTAATCGGATCTATCGCTACGGAATGGCTGGTGGAATTATTCGCTACGTTCACCGGTCTATTCGGAAACTTTCTGAGCTTTGTCATCCCACTGATCATTTTGGGATTTATCGCCCCGGGCATTGGTTCCATGGGTCGTGGGGCAGGCAAACTACTCGGACTGACGACTGGGTTGGCTTACAGCTCAACGGTTGCTGCCGGTTTATTAGCATTTCTTGTTGCTGGAGGTTTATATCCAATCATGCTGCAAGGGCAGACGGCTGCTGAATTAGAAAATCCGGAAGAAGCACTGGTGGAAGCTTCTTTTACCGTCGATATGCCTCCAGTGATCGGTGTGATGGGGGCCCTGATTTTAGCTTTCATCATCGGTCTTGGGATGTCACGTTTGAAAGGCGATGCCTTATTGCAGGTTATGGATGAATTTCGTTCCATCATCCAACTGGTGATCGAAAAAGTGATCATCCCGTTATTGCCTTTTCACATCTTCGGGATATTTGCCAATATGACCTATGCCGGTCAGGTGCAGACCATTTTGAACGTTTTCTGGAAAGTATTCATCATGATTATCCTGCTGCATTTAGTCTACCTGGCAGTTGTGTATACACTTGCGGGCTCCTTCCATAAAATGAACCCGATCCGTATGTTGCGCACGATGCTGCCGGCTTATTTTACAGCGCTTGGGACCCAGTCCTCGGCAGCTACGATTCCGGTTACTCTGAAGCGAGTGAAAAAAGTCGGGGCCCGTGAACGGGTGGCAGACTTCGGCATTCCTCTCCTTGCGAATGTCCATCTTGCTGGAAGCACCATTACGATTACAAGCTGTGCCATGGCAGTGATGTACATGCAAGGGCAGGCCGCAGGATTCAGTGCCATTACACCGTTCATTTTGATGCTTGGTGTTACGATGATTGCTGCGCCTGGTGTTCCAGGTGGGGCGGTTATGGCGGCACTTGGACTCCTGGAATCGATGCTTGGCTTCGGTCCTGCGATGACTTCGTTAATGATCGCACTCTATTTAGCTCAGGATAGCTTCGGAACGGCAACAAACGTAACCGGCGATGGAGCATTGACGATGATTGCTAACCGGTTTACAAAATAAAAGACAGTGAAACGCGCTGGTTAGCCAGCGCGTTTTTTAGGTATCCGGCTTTCCTTCATGTATGCCGACTAGTATACTAGTAAAAGATAATCACGTTTTTAAAACAAAGGGGGAGTACCAATGAATCAGAACAAGATCCTGCTGGTTGACGGTATGGCACTATTGTTCCGCGCTTTCTATGCCACTGCGATGAGCAACTATTATATGATTAACAGTAAAGGCGTACCGACGAATGCCGTGTATGGATTCGTCAAACACTTGTTTACGGCGACTAATAACTATGGACCAAGCCATGTGGTATGCTGCTGGGACATGGGGAGCACCACTTTCCGGAATGAAATTTTTCCAGATTATAAAGCAAACCGCGGAGAGCCGCCTGTCGAATTGATTCCACAATTTGATCTGGTTAAGGAAGTGGTGGAAGCCTTAGATATCCCTAATGTCGGACTTGCCGGCTACGAAGCGGATGACTGTATCGGAACACTGAGCAATAAATATAGCGAACATTCCGAGGTTATTATTTTAACTGGTGACCAGGATATACTCCAGCTGCTTCAGGACAACGTCACCGTATCCTTGTTGAAAAAAGGATATGGCAATTATGCCGAGTATCATCATGATAATTTCATAGAAGAAAAAGGGATCACACCGGCGCAGATGATTGATCTGAAAGCATTGATGGGAGATAGCAGTGATAACTATCCGGGTGTCAAAGGGATTGGTGAGAAGACTGCTCTGAAACTGCTCACCGAATATGAGACAATCGAAGGGATTTTGGACAACCTTCCGAACCTGACGAAAGGACAGCGTACAAAGATCGAAAACGAACTGGAAATGCTCCACCTGTCACGCAAATTGGCAGCGATTCATTGCGAAGTTGATGTTGATTGTTCTCTTGATGAGGCCATATTTGAAGTCAATCAGGAACGGATGATGGCAAAGTTTAAAGAGCTGGAGTTTAAAAGACTCGATTCTTTACTTTCTTCATAGACCAGGAGATTTTGCATACAAAGAGTAGCGAACACAGCTTGATTTTCGATTGGCTTCGTTAACCATATCAAAATAGAGGGAGGCAGGAAACGGCGAGACTCCTGCGGAAATATGGATGAGTCAAGACCCCGGCAGCTCAATGGGTTGGCTTGACCGTACGTCCGCGGAAAGCGAGTTGTTTCCAGCCTCCCTTTTCGTTATCAGGCTGACGAAACTGTTTTTTACAACCGAAAATCTACCATCTATATCCGAAAATTTGCCGAAACATGCTATAATTGAAAAAGTATGTTTTAGTTCCATTTATTTACCATTTAATCTAGCATAATATTATTATAGTAAAGGGGAGTGAGCCCATGAAGAAGTGTCCAGGCTGTCAGGAAGAAGTGAACGAGGGCTCTCGCTTTTGTCCCAATTGCGGCACAAGGCTTGATGAAGAAAATAGTCTACATAATGACGAAATATCAGCTACAGTAGCAGAAGAGACTTCTTCCCGTAGTGACCACAGGCAACCGAAAAGGAAGAAAAATTGGAAGATGATTTTGCTTCCAGTCATCGTATTATTACTGGCTGCCGGAGGTGTCGGTTACACCTATGCCCACGAAAAAAATGTAAACGAAGAAGTGCTCAAGTTAAAAAGGGATGCAGAAGCTTCCGCCTTAGAAGGAAAGTATGATGAAGCAGCATCCATGCTGGAAGAAGCGATGGATAAAAGAGAAGATTTTACTGTATTAAAAAAAGACCTGACATTCATTAAAGAGGCGGACACCTTCCGTGAAGAAATGAAGCAAATTGAAGAAGAGATCCAAAGTGATCAGCTCGGTAAAGCGACCGACCATATTGCAGCTCTACGGGAAGATGTTAAGGCCAGTGAGAGCAAGCTTGTCCCGGAATTCCTGCCAAAATTGGATACGATGGATTCTCAAATTAAAATAAAGCGTATCAACAGTGAATTGGCTGAGCTTACGACAGTGGATCAATTGGCAGCCAAATTGTCCACCTTATCACGGTATAACTTAGAGGAAGCGACAAAAGTGAAGGCGAAAATCCTTGAAAAGATTGTAACCATTGCTTCTAATGATGCGGAAAACCATATTGCTGACAAAGAGTTCAATAAGGCGGTAGCGGCTGTCGATCACGCGTTGCAGTTTGCGGTAAACAATGATAAATTGCTGCAATTGAAAAAGCGGATCCAGCAAGAGCAGGAAGCATTCGTCCAAGCGCAGCGAGAACGGATTGAGCGGGCGGCAGAGCAAGCTGCACAGGAAGATTTGAAGAACCAGACTGCAGCTATTGAAGTACAGAACGTTAAAGCAGAGCTGGATGACCTTGGTGATCTTACCGTTACCGGGGAAGTAAAAAGTGTCGCGACTAAAATCATCAGTTCCGTAACCGTGGAATTGGAAATTCTCGATAAAGAGGGGAATCCGATCGAGACGGAAGAAAATACAGTCACTGTTTACCCGATGTACTTAAATCCGGGAGATACAGGTAAGTTTGAAAAACAATTTTTTGAAATCAATGAAGAAGTCGATGTGAAAGTCAAAAATATCGAATGGTACGTTGAGTAGGAGGGACGCAACATGAATCGTAAATGGCTGATCAGCATCATACTTTCCGTAATTATTGCCATTGCGGGCGTCTCGGGAGTTTTTTACATCCAGGATATAATGCCGACGAAGCTTACGGAAGCATCCGCATTGGTGCAGACGGGCAATGACCAGTCAGTGGAAGAACCGGTTACAAAAGAACAGGAAGAGATCATCGAAGAAACGCAAAGACGCGTGGTTCAAATTACAAAGAGTGATGGGGAGCAGGGCTCCGGTTTCCTATATAATGACAAAGGAGATATCCTCACAAATGCCCACGTGGTGGCAAACGCGGAAGAAGTTACAATCACAACCGAGGATTCCAAGGAAGTAACAGGGAAGGTCATAGGCATCAGCACCACGACTGATGTTGCTGTTGTACGTGTGCCTGCCCTTGAAGATGCCGAACCATTACCGCTCGAGCGGGAAAATAAAGCTGACATGCTGGATAAAGTTCTGGCTTTGGGAAGTCCCCTCGGCTTACAGAATACGGTAATGACCGGTGAAATTACTGGACTCGATCGGGAATTCGATATCGCCCCATTTGAATATCGCGGCTTGTATCAGGTATCAGCGCCGATCCAGCCAGGGAACAGCGGAGGTCCGCTAGTCGATGCAGAAACCGGAAAAGTGATCGGAATCAACTCAGCTAAGTTAGATAAAGAAGCGATCGGTTTCAGTATTCCAATCCCCGACATCATAAATCTGGTGGAAAGATGGTCGGAAAATCCGATGGAAAGCCTGCCGGAAATCCAGGATACAGTCGGAGGGCCGGGAGAAGGCTATAATGTCACACCGATCGATCAGGCCACTTATATTGTCGAGTACTTTTATGAAAGCATCAATCAGGGCGATTTCGTCACTGCCTATTCCCTGATCGGAAGCAGCTGGCAAGGGAGCAATTCCTACGAAAATTTCCGTAAAGGTTATTCTAATACGTTATCGGTAACAATCGATGACTTGATACCAAAGCAGGCAGGTAAAAATGTCGAGGTCACTGCCTTTATCACAGTAGAAGAAACGGTAGGCGGCGAAGTGAAATTAAAAAAATATAAGCTGGTTTACACGGTAGGTTTGGAGAACGATCAATTGAAAATTCTAGCAGGAAAAGGAGAAGAAATTTCTTCTTAAACATTCCCGGCAGAGTCATATCTGCCGGGTTTTTCATTATTTTTCTCATAAATTTGCGTGTAAATGAGTAAAGTGTGAAACGAAATCGTTGTTTCATCCGTATAAACAAATAGCTGTAAAACCATATTGTTTAACAGATAGGATTACATATAGCAAAACTAAGGGGGAGAAAATTGGATAATCGAACGATTAATATGCCAACAAGACAGAAACAAAAACTGAAAAAATTCGGGTCTTTATTAGGCAAGATTTTTGGTGTGTTTGTGGTTCTGGCTGTTTTACTGGCACTTACGTTGAACTGGATCACGGATTATATTTGGATGGAATCACTCGGTTTTAAATCGGTTTATATGACGATATTTACGAGTAAAATCATGCTTGGGGTCACTGGCTTCCTCATCTTCTTTTTGCTGATGTATGTGACACTGGCTTCGGTGAGGAGGACGTATATCAGCTTTTTCGACCGCGAACGTCTTCCAGCCATTCTTTTGAACAAGAAATGGTCTCGATTGATACTTATTGGGATCTCTGCATTAGTTGGGTTGTTTGGAAGCAGTATTGTTCAAGGGATCGGCTGGGAATTATGGCTTAAGTTTCTCAACCATAGTTCTTTCGGCATCAGCGATCCTCACTTCGATATGGACATCTCTTTTTATATGTTCGTACTGCCATTTATCAATTTCGCGCTCAATACTTTATTGGGATTAGGTGTCTTTTTACTGCTGATTGAACTCGGATTTTATTCCGTATTTTCGATGTACCGGGAAAGTCGGTTCGCACAGCTCCACATGGGAGTAACGCTTGGTGTCATTGGTTTGCTGCTGGCGGCTGTACATGTACTTGAGCCTTATGCCACCCTTTTGACTAACCAGGTGAACATTTTCCAAACCAGCGTGGTTCATGGATTAAGTTATACGGATAAGGTAATCAACAATCCGGCTTCTTATGTATTGGCTGGCGTGGCAGTCGTTGGAGCTGTTTGGATGATTATCGCGATGATGCGCGGGCGTTTGCAGTCGATGCTGCTTCCGGTGGTCGCTTATGTCGCACTCGTAATCCTTGCGCAAGGCGCATCAGTGATTGTACAGAATTATGTGGTATCACCAAATGAATTCTCAAGAGAAAGCCCATACTTGGAGAAGAACCTGGAATTCACGCGGGCAGCGTATGATTTGGATACCATTGAAGAACGGGAGCATCCAGGTAATCAGTCACTCGATCAGTCGATGGTAGAAAATAATCAGTTGACGATCAATAATGTTCGTATCAACGATGCGCGGCCGATATTTGATATCTATAATCAGCTCCAGACTTTCCGGACCTATTACCAGTTCAATGATATCGATGTCGATCGCTATGTCATTGATGATGAATACCAGCAGGTCTTCTTAGGCGCCAGGGAACTGAATACCACAGATCTCCCGTCCCAGGCGAAGACGTGGGTCAATGAAAACCTTCGCTATACTCATGGCTATGGTGTTGCGATGAGTGATGTCAACAAAATCACCTCCCAGGGACAGCCGGAATATATGCTGAAAAACGTGCCCTCCCAGGGTGTTATGGATATCACCCGTCCTCAAATTTATTTCGGTGAGGAAAACTATCAGAATGTCATTGTAAACAGTGAAGTTGATGAATTTGATTATCCGTCAGGGGATGAAAATAAATCGACACGCTATGAAGCGGACACCGGTATTCCCTTATCCGGCTTAAACCGGTTGATTTTCAGTCTGGATGCAGGTTCTTTCCGTATGTTTGTATCTAACCAATTAAACGGAGATAGTCAACTGCTGGATACCCGAAATATTATGGACCGTGTAAAGAGAATCGCGCCTTTCCTTCAATATGATGAAGATCCATATATTTTTGTACGGGAAGACGGAAGTCTATCCTGGCTGATCGACGCTTATTTGACCGCAGAACGTTATCCATACTCAGAACCGTATAACGGAGAAATGAATTATATCCGCAATTCGGTGAAAGTAGCAGTTGATGCTTACACCGGTGAAGTAGACTTTTATGCTGTGAATCAGGATGATCCATTACTGCAGACCTATCAAAAAATGTTCCCGGATATGTTCACCGAGGAAATACCAGCAGACGTCCAGTCGCATTTCCGCTACCCGGTGGATCTATTCAAAGTCCAGGCATCCATATATGGGACTTACCATATGACAAATCTTGAGGTCTTTTATAATAGGGAAGATAAGTGGGAGTTTCCGACAGAGAAATATTTCAATGAAGATATTCAAATGGAACCTTACTACATTACGATGAAGCTTCCAGAGAATGACACAGAGGAATTTGTCTTAATGATGCCATACACACCAAGGAACCGGCAGAATATGATTGCGTGGATGGGTGTCCGGAACGACGGGGAGAACTATGGAGAAACGTTCGTCTACCGTTTCCCTAAGCAAAGGAACATCTATGGACCGCAGCAAATTGAAAACAGGATCAATCAGGACAGTACAATATCTCAACAGCTTAACCTTTGGTCGCAGGGTGGTTCAGAAGTGATTCGTGGCAATCTGCTGGCGATTCCATTTGAAGATACGGTATTGTACGCAGAGCCTATCTATATCGAATCTTCTAATGAAACATCCTTGCCAGAAGTGAAGCAGATCATCCTTGCCTATGGGGACAACATCGTGATGGAACCTACATTTGATAAAGCCCTGGAAAAAATGCTGGCATTGGTCGACCCTGAAGTAGAAGAAGATAAAGGGGAAGATGAAGCCGAACAGGATGGCGAAAACGCTGAAGAACTTCTCCAGTCAGAAGAGATACTGAAAGAAGTATCAGACTTATTTGACCAGTATCAGCAGGCACTCTCAAACGGTAACTGGGAAGAAGCTGGTACTATCATGGAAGAAATTGAAGCACGGTTAAGAGAAGCTCAATAATACACCAGGATCAAAAGCCCGAATTTAATTTTGTTCGGGCTTTTGGTATATAAAAGAAGCTAAAAATGAAAGGATAACAGCGTACCGATTACAAATAGCAAAATAGTAGATTACAGGTGAAAGGAGCATTTCATGTATTTATTAGCTGAAGGCGGACTGATGGTAGGAGATGTGATAGCCCAATTGTTATTTTTCGTGATATTAATCCTGATGATTGTAGGGATTACTGTTTTTATCCGTAATTTTACTAAAAGGAATAAGCGTTTGGAGAGAATTGAAGAAAAGTTAGATGAACTGCTCAAAGATAGAAATGATGCTGGCTAGATCCTTATGGCGAAAGCCTGAGTGTTTCTTATACTTCAATCCTTTAACAAAGTTAAACTTTCTTAAAATATAAAAAATCCTAACACATCATGTGTTAGGAAAAGTGGTAAACAACTTAGGTGACCCAACCATGTTAGAACCATCCATGATTCCACATTTGAAAGCTTATGCAGAAGGATAATTCTGTGATGAATCCGTTTCCTTCTACCTCTCTAGTTAAGTCCGATTTTTTAAATCTACTTAAAGCTCTAAACCATTTACTCTATCTGCTGTACAGCTATCGTGTCAGCAGATCCGACTGCCCGGTCAAATTTCAGGGCTATTTTTCACCTTGCACAGGAAGTGCTGTCCCTTGTTTGAACCGGCGTCTCTGTTCGTTTTGGAAACGAACTCGCGATGGTTGAGCCACCTAAGTTGTCTAGCTGCTTGTTTTCTTGTTATCTTCTTTACACTTTTATTATACCACCATTTTAGATAAGTGAAACCAGTAATTATGAACGATTTGTTAACGCTTACATAGTTGGGGGGAAGGGAGAAAAGCATGACATGGACTCGAAGAATGATTCATACATTACGTGGGGAATTTGAAGTTTTTAGCAAGGGAGATGGAGAGCCGCTATGCGTGACACATCTCTATTCAGAATTCAATGAGACAGGGGATCATTTTGCTGATGTTTTTACAACTACCCATCAAGTTTTTTTGGTAAATTTAAGAGAGACGGGTAATTCTCCAAAAGCGGAGGAGCCTTATCAATTAAGTATGTTGGAATCTGTGCTGGATTTAGAGGCAATCCGGGAAACATTAGGCTTTAGACAGTGGGGATTTGCGGGTCATTCTACTGGTGGAATGCTGGGAATCATTTATGGCATCTTTTTTTCAGACCATTTGACGTTCGAAGTGATTGTCGGTGCTGCAGCAAGAGAATACATGACGTTCTCGCCGGCTTGTATCTACCATTCTTCCCATCCTCGGTTTAATAGAATGCAAGAGCTGAATGAATTATTAAAGAGAACTGATCTATTACCTGAACAAAAGAAACAGCTTAAAGTAGAACGGACTAAACTGTCGCTCGTGGAACCGGAAAAATACTTCGAATTGTTTTCTTCAACTATTAACAAAGGCTTTTCAGCTCTCCGTATTGATTATTTCAGTCGGGAATTGCAAATTTTCGATGTCACAAAGAAACTTCCGTTAATTTCTGCTCCGGTCTGGATTGCTTGTGGCAGACATGATGTTCAATGTCCCGTGGAATATTCAATATAAATGAAAGAAGGTATACCAAATTCTACCCTGGACATCTTTGAAAACAGCAATCATTATCCGTTCTTAGAGGAAGGGAAAGCCTTTAAAGATAAGCTTCACCAGTTCGTGAAAAATTTGCAGGGACCGGGGGAGTGACCAAATTTTCCGTCATACATTTTTCCCTGGTATGGTAGGATTGAAGAAAGGAGGCGGGCATTGTGGATCCATTAGATATTATAAGTGATTTAAGCAAAATAAAGCCTGTTTATCAGCCGGTCTTCAGTGCTGTCAGATATACGGTGATTGGTTATGAATTGCTTGGCCGTTGTTTTGATGGGGAGAATTGGATCAGCCTGGACGACTTTTTTCAGGACCCGGATGTGCCTGAGGAATTCAAAGTAGAAGTGGAACAGCATTTGTTGCAGCTTGCTTTGACAGAGATGATTCGCTCGGACATACAAGGCTACTTGTTTATCAATCGAAGTGCGAAACAATTGATGGTGAATAACGGGGAAGATCTGCTCGAAACACTGCAATTATACAAAAGTAAAGGATTTACGATGGACCGGATTGTCATTGAAGTGACCGAGCACGATTTTGACGAAGATTTTGAAGCGTTGAGTCACCTCCTTCTATACTATAAAACCTACGGCATCCAAATTGCTGTCGATCATGTCGGAGCGAAAAGCTCGAATATTGATCGGATACGGCAGCTGGAACCTCATTTCTTAAAGATTGATACGACAATCATTCGCCAGGCAAATGCGGATAGCTTCCAAGATATTATTTATTCCCTTTCCATGTTAGCCCGTCGCATTGGTGCTGCTTTATTGTTTGAGCACATCGAAGATGACTTTCAGCTCCATTTCGCCTGGAAGCACGGTGGGCGTTTTTATCAGGGCAGCTATTTAGCGGAACCAGCTTCCAGCTTCCTCGCTAAAAATGCTTTGGCTATGAATATTTCTGAAAAAGTTTACAAGTATATCAATCGGGAAAAGTCCTTGATCGAGCAACGGTTATCATTGATTCTCCAGTGGGAAGAAAAGGTGAAAAAAGTGTTACCGAAATGGGATGGCCCAAAAAAGGCAGATGGATTTATAGAATGGATCACGGACCAATTCAATGAAGAAAGTTTTCGTACCTTCATTTGCAACAGCGATGGCCAGCAAGTCTCAGCTAACTTTAGAAAAAGAGGCGATCAATGGGTGGTCGAATCACAGAAAAAGGGCTCCAATTGGGCATTCCGTCCTTACTTTCTGGAAAATGTGATGCTGATGAAAACATGGCACAAAGGCATACTATCCGAGCTTTATTCCGATATCGAGACGAAAGAAACCATCCGTACGTTCAGTTTCCCTTTGACAGAACAGCATTTTTTGTTCATTGATCTTCGCTATTCCTTCATTTATGAACATGAATGTCTAATGATTTGAGGGTTCACGATAAATGAAGGATATCTAAAAAAGCCGGTCTCCGGCTTTTTTTATATTAGCGCCGTTAAATCTCAGTGTTCATTTTACAGTTAAAGCTCCCTTTACTTGAAGACTCAGTTTCGAGACTTTAGATTGCAATTATGGTGGCTGGGAAAACGGATCGCTTTCCGTGGGCATGTGGTGAGCTTCCTCAGGCTTCGCCTTGCGGGATCTCACCGAACATTTACATCCCACAGGACTTTGAATATGCTTCCTGAATCAACACCGCACGAAGAAAATGCGTAGCATTTTCGAGGAGTCTCACCGTTTTCCCAGCCATCATACAAGGGTTAGAATCTCGAAACGCCTATCAAGAATAGTGTACTTTTGGAACAGAAAGCACATTCGAATTAGCTTTGTAATAGGATTTTCTTCAAAAAAGGTGGAACTTCCCAAGTACGATTTCGAGTATCTTATATGGCAAAGGGAGTAGGAGAAGGGTGAGACTCCCGCGGGAGAAGGAGCTAGGCGAGATCCCACAGGGCGATAGCCCGAGGAAGCTCGCCAGTTCCCCCGCAGGAAAGCGAATCCTTCTCCAACGACCTTAAACTCCCAAAACATCTCGAAATCAAGTCTTCGACTTTTCGGCCCTATTGTTGCATCATGATGTCAAAAAAAAGAATGCAATTTTTTACAAAAGATAGTGAAATATTTCCATCCTTATGATAAGATATTTCTCAACTTTCTAATCAGTCATCATAGCGAATATACAGAGGATGGTGATGCAGGATGAATCCGGTTTTGATTGATTTTCCTTCAGCTTTTGAAACAGAGCGTCTTCAAATTCGTATGCCGCTGCCAGGTGACGGAGAAGCGGTTCATGAAGCGAAGGAAGCTTCCCATGAAGAACTAAAAAAATGGATGCCATTTGCCCAAAAGAGAGGCACGCTGGAAGAAACAGAAGCGAATGTGCGGGAAGCACACGCTAAATTTTTGACTCGCGAAGACTTGCGCTTACATATCTTTTTAAAGGAGTCCGGCACATTCATCGGGTCCTCTGGTCTTCATCGGATAAATTGGGAGATACCGAAGTTTGAAATCGGATACTGGATCGATACAAGGTATTCTGGAAAAGGTTATATGACCGAGGCAGTAGAAGGGATTGCCGCGTTTGCCTTCGATAAATTGAAAGCAAGACGTGTGGAAGTCCGTTGCGATTCAGAAAATGAAGCGAGCAGAGCTATTCCTGAACGCTTAGGTTTCGATTTGGAAGGTGTTTTGTGGAACGACGATGTATCTGTAACAGGAGAGGATCTGAGAAATACGTGTATTTATGCTAAAATTCGCTGATGATAATTTTTTTAAATAGGCACATGCCGCCCCCTTGCTACATAATATTGTGGCAAGGGGGTTTTTCGTTTGCGAATATATTGTTACTTAAGCGAAAAAAGTTGCCCTTAGTCAAAAAAACAAGTATGATTACCTTGCAAAGTAGAGAGGAGAATGAAAACTTGGGTTCAGATTTATTATTAGCATTCGGTTTAACTTTAATGGCCGGTCTGGCAACAGGCATCGGTAGTGTGCTGGCATTTTTCACGAAAAGCACCAATACCCGATTTCTATCCTTTGCACTCGGCTTCTCGGCAGGTGTGATGATTTATGTCTCGATGGTCGAAATATTTTTCAAAGCGAAAGATTCACTTGTAAGTGCGATGGGCATTCAGATGGGGAATTGGGTGACAGTCGGTTCATTCTTCGGCGGGATGCTGTTCATCGCCTTGATTGATAAATTCATACCTAAAAAGTCAAATCCTCACGAGGTGAAGAAAGTAGAGGATATGGAGAAACCGGAAAATGGTGTGAAGGACCCTGCATTGTTAAAAATGGGTACGTTTGCCGCGTTAGCGATCGCTATCCATAACTTTCCGGAAGGGATTGCTACGTTCACCTCCGCTTTGCAGGATCCAAGCCTTGGAATCGCCATTGCTGTCGCTATTGCCATCCATAACATTCCTGAGGGTATCGCTGTCTCTGTACCTATTTACTTTGCTACCGGGGACCGGAAAAAAGCATTCAAACTCTCCTTTCTTTCCGGTTTATCAGAGCCTATCGGTGCTTTAGTAGCTTATTTAATACTGATGCCGTTTTTGAATGATATCATGTTCGGAGTCATCTTTGCTGGTGTAGCAGGGATCATGGTATTCATCTCGCTTGATGAATTGCTGCCTGCGTCGAAAAAATATGATGAAGCTCATCTATCGATATACGGTATCATTAGCGGAATGATGGTGATGGCACTCAGTCTATTATTATTTATCTAAATGAAAGGACACATCCTTATAACGGAGGTGTCCTTTTCTAATGCCTGGACATACCTGCTGCCTTACCAACATATAATGCGGTAAGGGTGGGGTGCGATAATGAAACAACAGTGGAAGGACTTAAATAGGAAACGTAAATGGCTGTTGGTTGTCGGAATGGCAGTGCTTATGATTGTCGGCGGCATGAGTGCTTACTTATTATTTCTTTATCAGAAAGTCCATTACACAGTATCCGGTGAACTATTCGAGCCAGTCACTGCTATTGACAGTAAGGAAAGCAAGCATAAGATGAAAGAAGACGATCCGTTGAATTTTCTATTACTGGGAATCGATGAGCGGGAAGCAGATGTGGGAAGGCCTGATACGATTATCGTCATGAATATCGACCCGAAAAAAGAAAAAATGCATTTAATCAGTATTCCGCGGGATACGATGGCGTGGATTCCTGGGCATGGCAGCTATGACAAAATTAATCATTCCTATACGTTCGGCGGAGTGGACATGACAATAAACACAGTGGAAGAGTTGCTGGATATCGAGCTTGATTATTACGCCACGATGAACATGGCTGGTTTGAAACAAATGGTTGATGCAGTAGGCGGTGTGCAAGTAGTCAACGAGTTTCCGTTTGTACAAGGTGGTTTCGACTATCCAAAAGGTCCCCAGACCCTTTCAGGTGAGCAGGCACTTGCTTATGTAAGAATGCGTGATCAGGATCCAAAAGGGGATATCGGCAGGAACCACAGGCAGCGTGAGGTGGTAGAAGGGTTGATGGCCCAGGGAATGAGTTTGCATGCAGTTGTCAATTTGGACGGGATATTCCATGTACTGGCTGAGAATATGGAGACCAACCTCACGTTGGATGAGTTAAGGACGCTGGCTGTTCATTATCGTAACGGTCTGGAAAATATCAACATGTATCAAATAGAAGGAAAAGACAGCTATGTCAATGACATCTATTATTTGCAGGTATCACCGGAAGAAATAGCGAAAGTGAATAGTATGATTTCTAAACAGGAATTATAGGAAGCGATTCATTCAGCGAGACTGTCGAAAAACGATCGACAGTCTTTTTCGTGTTTCATAAAAATGTTGAGGTGAACGATCTTCCTGCGATTAGGCATGGGGGCGACTGCTCCCCTCCTTCCCCCGAGTAAAGCGACCTATTTTTATAGGAAGTGTATTAATCATGCCTGGCCGCTATTATCCAAGGGGTTTACACGGTATGCCAGCGTGGTACTATGGAAAAAAGCGGTTAGAAAGGAGTCTGCCATGACAAAAACGGTAATGATTACAGGGGCCTCCAATGGGTTTGGATACCTGACAGCGGTAAAATGTGCAGAAAAAGGATTCCGGGTGATTGCAACGATGCGTAACATGAAGTATGCCAATCGTTTTGAAGAAGAAATTCAGGATCCTGTCGTACGGAATCGTATCATCCCTAGGCAGCTGGATGTGACCGATCATGATTCCCTCCGTTCCTTCCAGGTAAGCCTGACGACAATTGATCGTATCGATGTGTTAATCAATAATGCGGGATTTGCAGTCGGGGGTTTTGCGGAAGAAGTTCCGGTTGAGGCCTATCGAAAGCAGTTTGAGACCAACTTTTTCGGGATGATTGCTGTGACACAGATGGTGCTTCCCATCATGCGAAAGCAAGGATTTGGAAAAGTACTTAATGTAAGCAGTATCAGTGGGCAGGTGGCATTTCCGGGGCTATCTCCTTATGTTGCTTCCAAGCATGCAGTGGAAGGTTTTACGGAAAGTCTACGGTTGGAATTGCAACCGTTTGGGATTGACGCAGCAGTCATTCAACCTGGATCATTCCGCACGAATATTTGGACGAAAGGGACCTACATACCAGAAGAAGCAAGTCACCCCGGTTCCCCATACGCGGATTATATGGATCATATCAAGGATTATATGGAAGCAAGCCGGGAAAAAATGGCCGACCCCACGCTTGTAGCCACATACACGAGCAAGCTTGCGGATCTATCCCGCTGGAGGAAGGTGCGCTATCCGATTGGTAAAGGAGTACGTACCACGATGGCTGTAAAACGACTCCTCCCATGGAAGGTGTGGGAAAGGCTGGTATTGCGACAGCTATCAAGATAAGGCTTGATCGTCCAGGAAAAGTAGAGGAGGAAAATATGATGGAAGAGAACTATCCTGTGCTTCCGGGAGCGGAAGCATTTTATCAAGAAGGTAATGATTTGGGGATTCTTGTTGTACATGGGTTTACAGGTTCGCCGCAAAGTATGCGCCCGCTTGCCGAAACGTATGCCAAGTCGGGATTTACTGTGGCAATGCCGAGATTGTCCGGTCATGGTACCCATTATGAAGACATGGAAAAAACCACTTACAAGGATTGGGTAGCGTCTGTAGAGGAAGCGCTTGGCTGGCTGAAAGAACGGACGAGTTTTCAGTTTGTGGTTGGACTTTCCATGGGCGGCACGCTGGCTTTACATCTTGCTGAACAGCATGATGATCTCAAAGGGATTGTATTGATCAATGCGGCCATTGAAATGCAGCAGATGGAAGCGTTGCGAGAAGAAGAGAATCAATCCAGGTATTTGGAATCGATTCATTCTGATATTCAAAAAGAAGGAGTTCAGGAGCTTGCTTATGACAAGGTTCCCTATGCTTCTGTCATTCAATTGCTGGATTTGCTGCACGGTGTACGTGCTGATTTGGCCGATGTCCACTGTCCTGCCTTAATTTTTGTGTCGGATGAAGATCATGTCGTACCGCCGGATAATGCTCAGTATATTTTTGATACGATTTTTTCTGAACATACGGAGCTTGTCCATTTGGAAAATAGTTATCATGTTGCCACACTGGATAATGATTTCGACTTGATTATCGAAAGGAGTCTGGAATTTTTTCAACAGTATACGATGACTAAATAACATTTCTTCCTTCGGTGATACTAAGTTCCAGAACATTTAATTAATCCATATACTGGTATAGACAACTATATATGAACCCTTTATAATAGAGCTAGCAGAAACACCGAAGGAGGGAACAACATGCCCCGTACATTGATGATGAAAAATATCCAAATCATCGTAGATAATAACCAAGTAATCACCGGTTCCCTTTGGATCGAGAATGGAAAAATTTCAACGGTTACCGAGGGAGACTTGTCTGACCGAAAGGCTGATGTCGTAATTGATGGAAAAGGGAAGCATTGGACCGTGCTTCCTGGCTTCATCGATGTCCATATCCATGGAGCAGCCGGCCATGACACCATGGATGCTACCCCTGAAGCACTGACGGGTATAGCAGAGGCCTTGCCCCAGGAAGGGACCACGAGTTTTCTTGCCACGACGATGACCCAGTCGCACCAGGCAATTTCCAAAGCTTTGAAAAATGCGGCCGGGTATATTAAAGAGCAAACGGCAGGAGCAGGTGCGGAAGTCATCGGCATACATCTGGAGGGTCCATTCATTTCGAAAGATAAAGCAGGCGCACAACCGCTCGATCATATTATTGCGCCTGATATTCCTCAATTTGATCAGTGGCAGCAAGAAAGCAACGGGCTCATCCGTCTGGTTACGATCGCGCCTGAGGAACCAGGGGCACTGCAGCTGATCAGGCATTTACATGAATCAGGTATTGTCGCTTCGATCGGCCACACGAATGCGACCTACCAGGAAGTGACCGACGCGGTGGAACATGGAGCTTCTCATGTCACCCATTTATACAACCAGATGCGTGGACTCCATCATCGTGAGCCTGGAGCGCTTGGAGCGGCGCTTTTACACAAGGAATTGACGACAGAAATCATTGTCGATCTGGTCCATGCTCACAGGGATGCCGTGCGGCTTGCCTACCAATCGAAAGGTCCCGAGCGTATGATACTGATAACCGATGCGATGCGCGCTAAATGTCTGCCGGAAGGGAATTATGACCTTGCCGGGCAAGAGGTTACGGTTAAAAATAATGAAGCTCGTCTTGACGACGGCACACTGGCTGGCAGTATTCTGACCCTGAAGCAGGCGGTAGCCAATATGAAAGAAATCGTAGCACCGTCATGGCTGGATATTATTCGTCTCACATCGGAAAATGCCGCCAGAGAGCTTGGTGTTTTTGACCGGAAAGGGAGTATCAGCACCGGGAAAGATGCTGACCTGGTAATTTTGGATGAGGATTTCGATGTAGCCATGACAATCTGTAATGGATATGTCGCATATGAACGGGAGGGCTGATGGCAGTGAAAGTGATTGTAAAAGAGGACTACCATGAAATGAGCTGTGCTGCAGCCCATTTCATTGAGAGTAAAATAGTTGAAAATCCAGGGGCCGTACTGGGGTTAGCTACGGGCGGAACGCCTCTGGATACCTATGAAGAGCTGGTCAAGGGATATAAGAAAGGAAAAGTAAGTTACCGTCAGGCATGCACGCTGAATCTGGATGAATACGTCGGTTTAGAAGAAGACCATCCGCAAAGCTATCATTATTTCATGCGGGAGAAGTTGTTTGATCACATCGATATCGATGCCTCCAATACCCATTTGCCCAATGGAAATGCTGAAAATATCGATCATGAATGCCAGCGCTATGAAGGATTGATCGATGAAATTGGTCCGCCTGATTTACAAGTGTTAGGCATTGGCATAAATGGTCACATCGGTTTTAATGAACCCGGTACCTCATTTGATTCAACTACGCATGTCGTTACTTTGACGGAATCAACGAGAAAAGCAAATGCTCGCTTTTTCCCGACACCTGAAGACGTACCGACTCATTCTATCACGATGGGTATCCGCTCGATTTTAAAAAGTAAACAGATTATTCTGCTTGCTTCCGGGGAGGATAAAGCACCAGCAATCCAGCGTTTGCTTGAAGGGGAAATAGACGAAGCATTTCCGGCTTCTGCGCTGAAGAACCACCCCGATGTGACATTGATCGTTGACGAAAGCGCCTATCAGGGTGTTGTTCAGGGAAGGAGTAGAAGCCATGCTGAATAAACAATCTCCTCTCCCAATGTATTATCAAATTGAGGAAGATATCAGGCAGCGGATCGCCAAACAGGAATTTTTACCTGGCGAAGCGATTCCTTCTGAGCGAGCTCTGACCGAGACCTATGATGTCAGTCGAATGACGGTACGCCAGGCGGTCAATAACCTGGTGATGGAAGGACTGCTGTACCGGGAAAAAGGCAAAGGGACGTTCATTGCTGAAACCAAAATGGAACAGCCGTTGACCGGATTGACCAGTTTTACGGAAGATATGAAACGAAGAGGGTTGAAACCGGGGAATAAACTGTTGAGTTTCGATGTGAAAGAGGCGGGGTCCAAGCTTGCAGCGAAACTTCAGATTGAAGCGGGTGAACGGGTATTTGAAGTCAAACGTGTTCGCCTTGCCGATGAAGTCCCCATGGCTTTGGAAACGACCTTCATCCCCTATACGTTGATGCCGGGGTTGACGCAGGAACATATCCAACAATCGTTTTACGCCTACGTCGAATCAGAACTCGGACTTACCATCGGCCGCGCGGAACAAGCGATTGAAGCTTCCCTGGCTGACGAAGCAGAGGCAGAAGCACTGGCTATTCCGTTGCATGCTGCCCTGCTTGGCATCGAACGGCTGACATTTACTACCGATAATACGCCGTTCGAATTAGTCCAGTCGGCATATCGCGCTGACCGGTATAAGTTTCTGGCGGAGATAACTCGGGAATAACAGGAAAAAAGCGGGCTGAATCCTCTGGATTTGAGTCCGCTTATGTTTTTGTAGAAATAGTAAGACGCGTCACCATCTACAGTCGGTAAAGCCCATTATTAGGCTATTATCAACCTGTCTGTATTGGAGGTTATACTATTTCATCCCATGCCGGGTTCCACACAATTTCCCACAAGTGATCATCTGGATCTTGGAAATGTCCAGAGTAACCTCCCCAGAATGTATCATGAGCAGGATCATTGATTAAAGCACCTGCATTTTTAGCTTTTTGCATAACCGCATCCACTTCGGCTTTACTATTTACATTATGGCCGAGAGTAAATTCTGTAGGACTTGGGCTATGAACCTCAACCTTGGTTTCATGGGCAATATCTTTGCGATTCCAGATAGCAAGTTTTAAACCAGGTTGCAAATCAAAGAAAGCTACAGCCCCGTGGTCGAACTCTTCACCAACTATTCCATCAGTCGGAAACCCGAGACCATCACGATAAAAATGTAACGATTTTTTTAGGTTATCTACGCCAATAGTGATTACAGATACTCTAGGCTTCATTTAATTACCTCCTATAAAAAATACAAAGTGAGTTTTTCACAATAAAATGTATTTATCTAAAACCGTGTCCTGGGCACGGGGATTATAGGTAAGATGTATCATCATCGCTGATCCCCCATTAGTTTACATTAGATATTATACAATAAAAGTAGTCGTTCCTTCTTTAGTTTAAGGTTGTGCAGTTTTTTGGAATAAAAAAGTTAAATTAAACCACAAAAAGGACCGTTTAGTTGAATGAAAGAAAAGAGGCTTGTCCTAGATAAGGGTAAGCTTCTTTTAGTAGAAAACAAACATTGTGAAAAAGTCGTGATTTTGAAATAATTGGTTATAGGTTTCTAAAAAGGGGGGGATTTGGAATGGGTTCAACGTACGAAGATATGGTTTCCTGGGTAGAAGATATTAAAGAAAAAAATAAAAGTTCTGCTGCTGCACTTACTGTAATAAAAGACAATGAGATAGTATTAGAACATTTTAGTGGATATCATTCCAATACGTACAACGCACGGCCTGTAAATGAAGATTCCAGATTCAATGTTGCATCTGCCAGGAAGAGTTACTTAGGTTTGTGTATCGCTTTTGCATTATATGAAGGAAAAATACATAGCCTTGATGATTATGCAAGTGAGTATTTTAAAGACATCGACCCAGACATACTTGGAAATACTACCATACGCCATCTGGTAACTCATACCCATGGTTTGGATGAAACTTCAGACGGGGGGATAATCAGAGAGTTTAACCCGGGTGAAAAGTGGGCCTACAGAGGAATCAACATTAAAATGATGACCCGATTAATACATAAGCTATATGGTATTTCCTTTCCAAAATTTTTGTATCAAAAAGTGTTCGTACCAATGGGGATGAAGCGGACAAAATGGGAAACTCAAGACAGTGATGATTTAGTAAAAGTTATCATTGATCCTAATAAGATTGGAGAAGATACAACAGGTTCGGCTCAAGATGGCATGGAATCCAATTTGTTTGTTTCTACGCGCGAATTTGCTCTTTGGGGGAACCTTTTTCTAAATAAAGGTAAATTCAATGGGAAGCAAATTGTCCCTAAAGAGGTTATTGAACTGGCAACCAGCATACTTACACCGGATCACTTAGCAAAAGAGTTCCCTCGTAATGGAATGTTTTGGTTTGTACAGGATATTCCTAGAGAATTGAGTGAATTAGGGGACCGAGTACCGAGCGGTTCCTATCAAATCTTAGGTGTGACGGGGCCAACTTTGTTAGTGATACCAAAATACAACGTGGTAGTGGCAAAAATGTATAACAAAAGATACAACTATGGTAATGAGAATTATCTATATTACTTAAAAGAATTCAGCAATATAGTGGCCGATACTTTTCAGTAGATATCACTTAAGTTTGACTATTCAAGTTTTTAAGAATGTATTTTTTAAATAATTGTGTAGGTAGACCAGCTTAAAAAGATAACAATTTAACAGGGAGTCTAGTGATGAAACATACAATGGGGTTATACAAAACATATTTCGATCACATAAAAGAAGGTAAAAAAACAGTAGAAGTAAGATTATTTGATCAGAAGAGAAGAAAAATTGAGGTTGGGCATATAATTGAATTTATCAAGTTACCTGAACAAAACGATTCTCTTACTGTTGAAGTTACCAAATTAAGAAACTTCGATACCTTCAAGCAACTGTATGAAACCATTCCTTTTGAAGATTTAGGTGGGGAAGGATGGACCCTGGATGAAATGCTCAAGGGTACTTACGAAATATATACACCAGAACAAGAAAAAAAGTGGGGGGTACTGGCTATAAAGTTAAGATACTTAAAATGAGTTTTAAACTTACATAGCAGAAGTGTAAAGCATGGCTTAAATTATGGGGGAGGAACATATTGAAAAAGGTTATATATTTGCTTTTATTTGTCTCAATTATCTTTATAATTTATTCGTTTAATTATTTTAACCAATACCATATCGAAGATAAAACAACTTCAATTCAATCTGAATTAAAAGAATGGATAAACAGGGGATCAGGTCTAATTGAGCCTGAGGTTATAAAGCGTGTTCAATTAGATGATACAAATTCTTATATTGCCTCATTCCGGACAAAAAGCGGTAATATTGGATATGCTCAATTAATCAAAGGATGGAATGGGAAATTTAAAATTGTTGTCGCTGGGCATGGAGATGGGGATGATGTGGTTGATTATCAAAAAATAAAAACAAGTGATGGCATTTACGGTGTGGTAGTGGGGCGAAATCCTGATATGAAGATAGACCACATAAAAACTGACTTATATGATGAAGAATTTAATTTCACATCCACTGTCTCTAGTGATAAAACATATGTTAAATACCATATGCTGCCTCCTGATATTGAAAATCCTTTTCCTGCCGAGGTAACCTTGTTCGACAAAAACAATACTGAAATTTATCACCCTTATTTATTTCAATAACAGGAGCAACCAGATGTTTTTATGCTAGTAAAATGTGACTTTTAACTGACCTTACTACTGCCCGATTGCGAATATATATTAGTTCGGCACTTTTCCTGCCACTGGGTTCGATTATAGTGGTAAGGAGGGAGTGCCAATGTTACTTAACATCAAGCCGATGATCCTGCCGGAAAATCATCCATGCCGCCCTGGATATGCTATGAGACCTGATTACATAACGATCCATACAACAGGAAACCGTTCATGGGGTGCAGATGCCCTAATGCATGGCAGATATATGAGGAATCTGGACGGCAGCCGGCAGGTCAGCTGGCATTATACCGTGGATGATAGCTTGATCATCCAGCATCTGCCTGACTATGAAAGTGCCTGGCATGCGGGTGACGGCAATGGGAAAGGAAATCGAAATTCGATCGGAGTGGAAATATGTGAGCATGAGGATGGTAATTTCGAAGAAGCGGTAAAGAGGGCGATCCTGCTGATTCGCACGTTGCAGAAGCGTCACGGGATCCCGTTGAGTCGAATCGTCCCTCATAAAAAATGGAGCGGCAAAAATTGCCCGCGGCCACTTTTACCTGTATGGGATGAATTTATAGGAAATATCGGAGAAAACAAAGCCTCCACGAGGGGAACTTCTTATCTTGGAAAGCGGGTGGAGTCGATTCATCCTGGAAGCTTACGATTTTACGCCCGCCCCTCCTGGAAGGATGGCGATGTTGCGGGAACCGTAAAAAAAGGCTATGGCTTCCCGGTAATTACAGCAAAGGTGAAAGTGGAGGCGGGTTATCAGTACCGTGTGAAAAACAGCAAAGGGGATGTATATTACATTACCGCGAGCCCTAAATATGTCAAAGTTGAAAGCGGAGGGTGAATACTTTCATGGTATAATAGAAGTATAAACGGACAGTATGGTTAGAGAGTGTGGAAAGGGGCTGGAATTGATGAAGCAAAAATATTTAGTACCGGTAGACGGTTCCGAACATTCCTTGCGGGCTTTAGAATATGCGATTGAGCATGCAAAAGAAACTGGCAGTGGAATTTTACTTGTGCACGTACAGCCTGAATATAATACACATAATATCCGCAGGTTTATTACGAAAGAGCAAATTAAAGAGTACCAGCAGGAAATGGCAGATGAAGCATTCCAGGCTACCGAACCGCTATTGTCAAATAGTGATGTGCCGGTAGAAAAAGTGATGTTGATCGGTATAGCCAGTGATGAAATCTGCCGTTTGGCACGAAAGGAAAAAGTGAAAGGCATCATCATGGGTTCCCGTGGTCTCGGTCGAGTGAAAGGTTCTGTATTAGGAAGCATCAGTTATAGCGTCCTGCATACGGCTGATGTGCCAGTCACCGTTGTTCCTTAATAAAAACAATCACCCGCCTTCCTTGGCATACAAGGAAGGTTTTTTTATTTGTTTCATAGAAACAAACGGCAACATCTTTTAACCTAGCCTGGAATACGAATAGAAAAGGGAATCGACTTACTTTCCAGGCACCATACGTGTATGACCTTTGACTCAGCGATAATTCCAAACGGCTGATTCCTGAATTAGATGCAGATATGATAAGATAAAAGAGCTAATAACTTTCCAAAAGGAGGATATTATGAGGAAATTATCAGGTGCCCTGATGATTATTTTATTGATCATTACAGCGGCATGCAGTAATAAAGATGAGCCTACGGCGGAAGAGCGTTTTACTAAATACATAAATTTATGGCAGGATCAGAAGTTTGAAGAAATGTACGACATGACTGCTGCTTCCTCTAAAGAACATTATACAAAAGAAGAAGCGGTCGATCGCTTTAAAAAAATCTATCAGGATTTTTCTATTAAAGATGTAGAAGTGACCTTTGAGCAGAAAGAGGAAGAAGAGGAAGAGGATAAGGAGAAGACAGAAGAAACCATTCCCTTCAAAGTTTCGATGACATCGGTTGCAGGTGACATCGAATTTGATTATGAGGCGACGCTGACGAAAGAAGAACGGGAAGCAGACGGTGAAACGAAAGAAAACTGGTATGTCAACTGGAACCCGGGATTCATTTTTCCGGAGATAGCTGAGGGCCAGGAAGTAGGACTATCCACTAAGAATCCTGTCAGAGGAGAAATTTACGATCGCAATGGCAACGGTCTGGTCATTAATGCTGAATTTCTGAACATCGGTGTGATTCCGGAACAGCTTGGGGAAGAGGAAGCAGAGATGAAACAGAAGATTTCCGAACTCCTGGATATGGCTGTAGAAGATATTGATAAAAAGTTGAGTGCCGGCTGGGTACAAAAAAACCCGGGTCAATTCGTACCACTGAAAAAGATACCCGCAGATGAGAAGGAGAGAATAGAAAAACTGGTTGCCATGGAACCTGTCTCTACCCAGGCAACCACCGGACGGGACTACCCTTATGGAGAAGCAGCCGCCCATCTGACTGGCTATATCCGCCAGGTGACTGCCGAGGATTTAGAAGAATTGGATGACGAAAAATATCATGCCAATAGCATGATTGGTCATGGCGGGCTGGAAGGAAAGATGGAAGACACCTTAAGCGGGTCCCCTGGAGTCACTATTTATGCTAAATCGGAGGAAGGAACCACAACCATCGCTGAAACTCCAGTAGAACATGGGGAGGATGTACATCTTACGATAGACGCTGAGCTCCAGAAGAAAATCTATCAATCTTATGAAGGAAAAGCAGGGGCTGCGGCGGCCATCCACCCGACTACTGGTGAAACACTGGCACTGGTCAGTTCTCCCGCTATCGATCCGAACCTGAGGGTTTATGGTACGACCAAAGAGCTTGATGATACAGGACAGCCCAGCTTGAACCGTTCCATGTATACCTTTGCACCAGGGTCAACCATCAAACCGGTTACGGCGGCGATCGCATTGAGTAATGGTGTCATCGCACCAGAAGAAACCATTGACATTAATGGCAAAACGTGGGCAAAAGAAGATGGGTCCTGGGGTAATTATGAGATCAGTCGGGTCACAGAATTTAATGGACCTGTCGATGTCACCAATGCACTGATTCGCTCCGATAATATCTTCTTTGCAAGAACAGCCTTGAAGATGGAACAGGAAACCTTCCGTGCCGGCTTGGAATCGTTTGGTTTCAATCAGGAAATTCCGATCGAATACCCTGTATATAACTCGCAGATTTCCAATGAAGATACGTTTTCCGATGATTTGCTGATGGCAAACACCGCCTATGGACAGGGCCAAATGGAAATGTCATTGATCCATCTCGCGACAGCGTATACCCCATTTTTCAATGAAGGTAACTTGTTGAAGCCTACGATTGTTAAAGGTGAAAACACGCGGGAAATTTGGAAAGAGGGTGTGACCGACCCACAATACAATGATGTCATTAAAAATGCGCTGCGCCAGGTGGTTGCTCATGAAGCAGGAACGGCACGTGCTGCTAACATTTCAGGAACTTCATTATCCGGAAAGACAGGGACAGCTGAATTGAAACGTACAAAAGATGAGGAAGGAAAGGAAAACGGCTGGTTTGTCGTTTATCCGACCGAAAATACGGATATATTACTTGCAATGATGAAAGAAAATGCCAAAAGCGGGGACGTTGTCAAACAGGCCGCAGGATTATTCCGGAATATGGAATGAACCGGTCGCTTGTTGCTAAATCTGTGATAGTTTTTTATAATAGATGCAGTACAAAAAAAGCATAGATTCAAAGCCTTCCAAGGGGAGCCGAATTTGGCTGAGAGTGGGCGCTCGTGTCCTTACCCTTCGAACCTGTTAGTTAATACTAGCGTAGGAATGGTGGCTTTTATGATGGTGCAATGCAAACGGAATCCGTCCATCTGGAAGCTTCCCCCTTGGCATTGCTTTTTTTGTTGCCAAAAAACAAGGGGAGTGATTGACTCATGAGAAACAAACGTACGTTATTTATGGTAGAGGTGGCGATTTTTGCAGCGCTTGCGACACTGTTGGACTTCATCCCGATTTTCAAAATGCCGCAGGGCGGTTCGGTGTCGCTTGCGATGGTGCCAGTCTTTCTGATTGCGTTCCGCTGGGGATTAAAAGGTGGACTGCTGACCGGATTGCTTTACGGGATTTTCCAGATCATCGTCGGACAGGCTTATATTTTGACGCCGGTGCAGGCGGTTATTGAATACGGGCTGGCGTTCACGCTGTTAGGATTAGCCGGTATTTTTGCTCACACAGTCAAACAGGCGTTAATCAACCATAATACGAAGAAGTTTTTCACGTATGTAACGCTCGGTATACTGCTTGGAAGTACACTCCGGTTCATCGGACACTTCATCGCAGGCGTCGTATTTTTTGCCGAATATACCGATGCAGAAAATGTATGGATTTACTCGTTAGTATACAATGCTTCTTATATGGTGCCAGCAGCAATCATTAGTGCGCTCGGCTTGGGATATTTATTCCACAAACAGCCGCGAATTCTTTTGAATGATCAGGAACAGGCTTCCTACCGGGCGGCAGCAAGACCTAAGGAACAATTGAATTAAATCATCAACCTTGCCAATTATTTCTGGCAAGGTTTTTCTTTTTATCAGGGGGGTATATAGTATGATGGAGAAAAGGGGGCAGGGAATATGAGAGAATTAGTAGGTCGCTGCAGTAAGTGCGGAAAAAGCGTTTATTGTGAGGACGGCTTTTTGAATGGTTTCTATGAGAATAAACAATTGTACTGTAATGCATGCTATGAAAAAGTAGAGGAACAGGAAAAGTGAAAAACAAATTCGCCCGCATCCAAACCAGAATGAAATTATTACTTAAGAAAAAACGAAGCTGGCTATTCATAGCGGTGGTGCTATGGTTATCCGGCGTGATATTCTACAATACTTCCTATAAGACATTACCCGAAGGGCTCTCTTATGAAGGCAATGTACACGACATGAAACAGGTTGAATTCTTTCGCGATTTGACCTACCCGGACGAAAACGGCAAAACCGTCCATGACCGCGAGATATTCCAGGAAATCAATGATCTGATCGGAGAGGCGGAAGAGTTTGTCGTGATTGATATGTTTCTGTTCAACGGTTATACAGATGGAAAGAGAGAATTTCCCCCAATATCAAAAGAGCTTGCTGATGCTATCATCAAGCAAAAAGAAAAGCATCCTGACCTGAAGGCAGTGTTTATTACCGACCAGGTCAATACGGTCTATAATTCCTACCAGCCGGAAGCGATTGAGCGGCTGCGCGCGAATGATGTGGACGTCGTGATGACCAGCCTGAGCGAACTAAGGGACTCTAATCCATTGTATTCATCGGTTTACCGGACCTTTTTCCAATGGTTCGGGGAAAAAGGGGATGGCTGGATAGGCAACCCGATGGCGAAACAGGCTCCTGATATCACCTTCCGTTCTTATGTGAAAATGATGAATATCAAGGCGAATCACCGCAAGCTGATAGTTACAGAAGATGCGGCGATTGTATCTACCGCCAACCCTCATGATGCCAGTGGTTATCATGAAAATGTGGCGTTCAAGATGAAAGGACCGATACAGAAAGATATTTTAGAAGCAGAAAAAGCGATCGTCGACTATTCCGCCGAGGAGGAAGTCGATTATCCTGATATCGAAAGCTATCAGTTTGAAGAACAAACCGGCAGCATCAATGCCCAGTTTCTGACTGAACGTAAAATTTATGAAGCGATTTTAGCTGACTTAGAGAATGCTTCAGAAAATGATAAGGTCTGGCTTGGTATGTACTACCTGGCTGATCGGAAAATACTGGGCCGTTTAATAGAAGCGGCTGATAATGGTGCAATGGTCAATATTATTCTCGACCCGAATAAGACAGCTTTTGGCAATACAAAGACAGGATTGCCGAATATCCCGGTCGCGGCTGAATTGTTTAAGCTGGATCATCCAAATATGAACATACGCTGGTATAACGTCGGTAAAGAACAGTTCCATACAAAAATGCTTTACATTGATAAAGCAAAAGGTGACCATGTGATTATTGGCGGATCAGCGAATTATACGAGACGTAACCTGGCTAACTTGAATCTGGAGGCAGATGTAAGAATCCAGGCGCCACAAAAGGAGCAAGTAATCCAGGAGGTAAGGGATTATTTTGAAAATATGTGGACGAACCAAGGCGGCGCGTATACCGTAGCCTACAAAGAAAATGAAAGTGAGTTGAACTTTTTACTCAGCCTGACTTACCGTCTGCAAAAGCTGGTCTGGTTTACCACCTATTAAGCGCGCCTAATCATCCCTGGTTGAATGTCGTGTGCGGGGTGAACAAACCTGAAAAAATGGCTGAATCCTTGTCCCTTTGTAACGGAAGGTCCTGGGATTCAGCTCTTTTACTGGACAAAAGCTTTTAATACCAGACAACTTTAGCTGTAACTAGACAATTTCCGGATTTTACTAGACATTTTTGAGAAAATACTAGACGAAATCAATAATTAACTAGACAAAAATTACTTTTTCTAGACAAAATAATACGACATAGGAGCAAATAAAAAAGAGTGTGAGCCATAACAGACGGCTTCACACTCTTTTATCTATTTAGGCTAAAATTGACTCGACATCTTCGGTCTCAGTTACCAGCAGCAGTACTCTCCCTTGATCCATTTCTTCTTCATAACTATCCGCTTCCTCTTCACTAAAGCCCATTTCCTCTAATTTCGTACGCAGTTCGTCCCCTTTTTTACTGAACAGGTTTCCGATTGCATTCTTGAAATCCTGCTCGGAAAATCCGATCGTGTTCGCACTGGCATTGCTGGCCAGGCGCTCCGTACGATCATCATCGTGGGTCAATACATAGACATTGTCGCTATCAATCCCGCGATCTTTTAACTTTTTCACATCTTCGATTACTTTTTCATCGTTGGTATATTCTCGAATAAATGGTTTCATTATACGCACTCCTTTATAAGGTATACATCATCCCTATAACCCTAAAGCAGGCTATGCAAACTTCTGAAACATTGACAAAGGAATAAGATTAGATTAATATCTAATTAGATATATATTTAATTAGGTGGTGAAAACATGCAATTAGATAAAATGGTGCAATTTCATAAAGCTGTTGGGGATGTGACAAGAATAAGAATCCTGGCATTACTGAAAAAAGGACCACTCCACGGACAGGAAATAGCGAATAAGCTTGGACTGAAGCCGCCAACGATTACCCATCATATCGCAAAGCTGAAAGACACCGGCATGGTTTATGCGAGACGAGAAAAAAATACGATTTACTTTCAACTTGATGAAAAGAAACTGGAATACATGGCCACAGCAATCATACGAATCGGGGAGGAGAATCTTGTGAAGAAACAGGAATTGGAAATGACCGAAGCAGAAAAGCATAAAATCATCAAAAATTTTGTAACGAAAGAAGGGGAGTTAAAGCAGATTCCGAGTCAGTTGAAGAAGAAACTCGTCATTCTCAGCTACTTTGTCGAGCATTTTGAACCCGGGAAAGTATATGAGGAAAAAGAGGTCAATGCGTATATTAAAACCTTCCATGAAGACTTTGCCACGATACGCAGAGAATGGGTGATGCAGCAATTCATGTATCGGGAAAACAATCGCTATCAGCTGAACCCTAAGGAAATTTGGCCGATTGTTATCGAAAAATAGGTTTTGTCTCCCCCTAAACAGGTTACTAGTTTATATAATGCGAATAATCTAACCTGCATCTCATCATTACAATAGGGGGAAGATAGTATGCTAGAGCGTGACCATACCGTGGTTACCATCAACGGAAAAGAATACTTAGCGGATCCAGGGCAGAATCTATTGGATCTGATCAATTCGACGGGAGAAAATATCCCTCAAATATGTTATAACGAATCGCTTGGCCCCATCGAAACCTGTGATACTTGTATCGTCCAGGTGAATGGGGAACTGAAACGTGCCTGTGGTATGAAAGTCGAAGCGGGCATGCGCGTCATGACCAATCTTGCAGAAGTACATGATGCCCAGAAAGAAGCATTGGATACGATCCTGGAAAAGCATGAACTATATTGTACGGTCTGTGATTACAACAACGGCGACTGTGAAATACATAATGCGGTCGCAGACTTTGGTTTAGAGCATCAATCTCGTGAGTTCAAGCCTACTTCCTATGAAACGGATAGATCCGGGTCCTTTTACCGTTATGACCCGAACCAGTGCATTCTTTGCGGGCGCTGTGTGGAAGCCTGCCAGGATGTTGTTGTCAATGAAACATTGACCATTGACTGGGAGCGAAAAGAACCGCGTGTCATCTGGGATAATGATGTACCGATCGACCAGTCCTCCTGTGTCAATTGCGGCCTTTGTGTAACCGCTTGCCCTTGTAACGCTCTGTTGGAAAAGGATATGGAAGGGGAAGCAGGATACCTGACTGATCAGGAACCTGGACTCCTGCGTTCCATGATCGATTTGACGAAGAAAGCTGAATCCGGCTACGGTCCATTGCTGGCTGTTTCCGATACAGAAGCAGCTATGAGAGAAGACCGTATCAAGAAAACGAAAACGGTATGTACGTATTGTGGTGTCGGGTGCAGTTTTGATGTATGGACAAAAGATCGAGAGGTATTAAAAGTAGAGCCTCACGCACAGTCCCCTGCCAATGGAATCGCAACATGTGTCAAAGGAAGATTCGGCTGGGACTACGTCAACAGTGAAAAGCGCCTGAGAAAACCATTGATCCGCCGTGGAGATCATTTCGAAGAAGTGGAATGGGATGAAGCTATCCAGTATGTAGCCAAACGTTTCACGGAAATTAAAGCGGAGCACGGCCCGGATGCCTTAGGCTTCATCGCTTCTTCCAAAGCGACAAATGAAGAATCTTATTTGATGCAGAAGCTCTCCCGCCAGGTTATTGGTACAAATAATGTGGATAACTGCTCCAGGTATTGCCAGTCGCCAGCGACGAAGGGACTGTTCCGTACGGTGGGCCATGGCGGGGATTCTGGCTCCATCGAAGATATTGCAAAAGCGAATCTGGTAATTACCATCGGTTCCAACACAGCAGAATCTCATCCGGTATTAGCTTCCCGGATTAAACGTTCCCACAAGCTGCATGGGCAGAAGTTATTCGTGTTCGATTTACGCAAGCACGAAATGGCTACCCGTGCCGACCGTTTTTATCAGCCTCAATCCGGAACTGATTTGGTATGGCTGTCTGCAGTTACCAAATATATTTTGGATCAAGGATGGGAAGACAAGAACTTCCTCGATGAATGGGTGGATGGATTTGAAGAGTACCGGGATAGCCTGGAAAAATACACCCTGGAATATGCAGAAGAGATGACGGGCATCTCTCAGGAAGAACTGAAAGATTTGGCAAAAGAAATTGCCGAAACGGATAAAGTAGCTATCTGCTGGGCGATGGGTGTTACACAGCATATGCTTGGCAGTGATACCAGTACGGCGATTTCCAATCTGCTATTGATTACAGGAAATTACCGCCGTCCAGGTACAGGTGCTTATCCACTTCGCGGTCACAACAATGTTCAGGGCTGCAGTGACTTCGGAAGCATGCCAAATTATTTCCCGGGCTATGAATTTGTCACTGATGATGACGTTCGTAAGCGGTACGAAAAAGCCTGGGGCGTAGATCTTCCAAAAGAAGTGGGGATGGACAACCATGAGCAAATTAAAGCGATGCATGAGGGCAAGTTGAAATCTTTCTACGTCAAAGGGGAAGATACTGGTATCGTAGACGCCAACATCAACTATGTCACTTCTGCATTTGAAAAATTGGAGTTCATGGTGGTTGAGGATCTATTCCTTACCAAAACTGCTGAATACGCCGATGTGGTCCTGCCTGCAGTGGCGAGTCTTGAAAAAGATGGCACATTCACGAATACAGAACGCCGAATTCAGCGGCTTTATAAGGCGATTGAACCAATGTATGATACAAAGCCTGACTGGGAAATCATCCAGCTTATCGCGAAAGAACTTGGCTTTGACTGGGGATACACTCATCCAGAGCAGATCATGGAAGAAGCTGCTGGCCTGGCTAAGCTTTTTGCCGGCGTAAGCTATGAAAAGCTGGAAGGCTTCAACTCCCTTCAATGGCCAGTTCATGAAGATGGTACGGATGAGCCGCTGCTCTATCAGGATGGATTCAATTTTGATAACGGAAAAGCAAAGCTCTATCCGCTGGACTTTGAATTAAAATATGATGTGACAGAAGAGTATGATCTTCATATCAACAACGGTCGTCTATTAGAGCATTTCCATGAAGGTAACATGACGTATGAATCAGAAGGTATTGTACGTAGAACTCCTAGTGCCTGGGTAGAAATTTCACCGGAACTCGCAGAAGAAAGAGGGCTGAAAGAAGGAGGAGAAATCAAGCTGATTTCTGAAGCAGGAGAAGCGACAGGCATCGTCACAATCACCGATCGCGTCAAAGGAAAAGAATTGTACATTCCAATGAGCGCCAATGGAAAATCAGCTGTCAACTTCCTGACGGACAATCGTGTCGATAAAGATACTGATACACCTGCTTATAAAGAAATTGCGGCTAAGATGGAAGTTGTCACGAAAAAAGGAGAAAAATCACCAATTCCGCCGAATAATCATCGTCGCGGCAATCGTCAGCCACAACTCAGTGTTCAAGTGGAAAGAAAATGGCAGCGTGAAGACTATGAATTCCCGGGAAGCAAGGTGAAAAACAATGGCTAAATCACTGACTAATATCAAACGGATGGAAATACCGAAGGAAGTACAAGTGGAGAAAGATGTCGAGGAGATTAAGGAAGCCTTATCTGAAAATAAACATGCGATTCTAGAGGGAATCAAGCTCCTCAAGTCTCTCGATGATGCTGACATGCTGCAAGCAATGTACGCCTTAACCAATCACAGAAAAGAAGCGATGGGGAAACTGGCTACGGAACTGAACAAAGACCAGTATTCCGGGGTAATTGAAAATCTCACCGGTTTCATGTTCCTGCTGGGAGATCTCGATGTCGATGCCATCAGGAGTCTATCCGATCGCATCAACCGCGGGATGGAAGAAACAGAGAAAGAACCCGAGTCTAAAACAGGTTTCATGGATCTTGCCAAAGCGTTGAAGGATCCGGAAATCAATCGCAGTGTTACGATGCTGATGCAATTTTTAAAGGGAATGGGAAGAGAATAGTGAAAAAATCCAGCACCGGAATAGGTGCTGGATTTTTTATATCAATAAGTAAGTGTAAAATACGGACTCTTCCGTGAAGTATTGGCTAGCTCGAGCTCTCAGACACTCGTGACATAAGCAACCCGTCTTGCGGAAGGAAAGGTCCCCTTCCTCCAGCCGTTTTGCTTATGCGTGTCGTGTCTCTCGGGGCGCTTACGCTTTTTTTATATGGCAATGAAGAACCAGATGATCATGATTAACTGGATCACTATTTTGGCAACAGAGCCGCTGAGGAAGCCGAGCAATGAGCCGATGCTGGCACGCATGGATTCTTTTGGAGACCGCTGTTGCAGCAGTTCCACGACTAATACCGCAAGGAACGGAATGATGATAAGCCCAAACGGAGGAATGATAAAGGAACCGACGATGACACCGATCGCAGCTGACCTTTCTCCCCACTTCGTGCCGCCATACTTTTTTACAAAAAAGCTGTTCGCAATAATGTCTGAAACAATCAGTATCAGTGTAAGCAGTGCCATGGCTGTCCAAAAGAAGAAGGAGAGTCCATCACTGTTGATGAAAAACTGATAAATCAAAAATCCTGCCCAGAGTGCCACTGTTCCTGGAATGATTGGGAAAATAAGACTGGCAAAACTTAATAGAAATAACACGACAATGATTGTCCATAGTATAAACTCCATTGAATTACCTCCTATCTTTACTGTGGATGATCAGCGATAAATCAAATTTGTTATTATTTTCTATCCTACACTATAAAGAAAACTGGCGCACAGGTTTTCTCCCTATGCGCCAGCCAATCATTGTTCAGTAATTTCAAATGCTTCATTAATCGTGATCCCAGGAGCCGAGCGTTGTTCTAATGCCTTTGCCAGCCCATTTGCATCCGGGTGGGGCTTGATGACATCATTTTCAATAAAATGAGGAAGGAAGCGGTAAGTCGCTTCTTCGTTCTCATCAATCTCAAGCTGTAACACACCTGTCTGAGCCGTTTCCCCTTTTACGTAGTCCGGAAATAAAAAATTGCCAAGAGAATAGGCGATTAATTTTCCATTGTAGATTTCAAAGCCCTGAAGCACATGGGGGTGGCTGCCGATGATCCCATCAGCACCCGCATCAATCATCGCATGAGCATAAGCTTGTTCAGACTCATTGAATTGGGTATCTTTTTCTTTTCCCCAGTGAATTTGAACGAAGACATAGTCATTCGTCTGCTTGGTCTGTTCAATGATTTTGAGCACGCGGTCCATTTGATAGCCACTGGCTACCCCAGGACGATCCCCGACAGCATACCATTCGATATAGGGAAGTACTTTTGAAAAGTTCAAGAAAGCAACTTTTTTATCTTGGATGGTAGTTTCATAGGCTTGATAGGCCTGGTTTTCATTAGCTCCGCCTCCAATGGCAGCTAATCCAGCCTCATCAGCAAAGTGCAGCGTATCAAGTAACCCGTCAATTCCAAAGTCAAGCGTATGGTTGTTGGCGAGCGCAACGCCATCGACGCCGACATTCGCCAATGCATCCATCGCATCAGGCTTGGTCCGGAAATTGTAGATTTTATCTTCTTTGACCCCTCGTTCTGTTGCAGGAGTTTCAAAGTTTACGAACGTAAAGTCATCCTGTAAAAAGTAATCCTTTACATGCTGGAATGGATATTCAAAACCACTTTCCGCAACGGTCTGTTCCAGTGACCAGGCAAACAGGACATCCCCAGTGAAGGTGAGGGTCATCTCTGACGATTGCGCTTTTTCCTGTTCGGATGATTCTGGGTCTTGTATGTGGGTGGTTTCTTCAGTTTCTTCTGTTGTTTCAGAAACATCAGGATTTCCTTCCGCTTTGACCTTTCCTGTATGATTTCCATCTTCCTTCGCAGAACTGCAGCCAGCAACAAAAATAAGTAAACATATGATTAATATGAGCGTACGTTTCAACTACCATTACTCCTTATGTATGAAAATTCTCCTGCCAAGCATTCTATTTGACAAATTTAGACTTAAATGTCTAACAAAACCATCGTAATATACAAATGTAACCAATACAATAAAAATATTGCAATATAGGATATTATAACCAGTGGCAACATTGCTCTTCTTGATTTTTAAGAGGGACTAACAAACGTTAGGAGGAAGGAAGGTGGGATATGTTGAGACAAATTTTTAGGCGCTAAGGCAGCAGGTTTTATACAGGGGTTCAGGAAGTGATAATAGAACCTAGTTTTTCCCCTTTTTCAATTAAAAAAGGCCCGGTTTCACACCGGACCTTTCATTCATCGTTATTTGATTCCCAGTTGTTGTCTGTCAGGCGGCGCCATGAATTCAGGTCCCACTGGATCTTTAATATGTCTCATCAGGATTTCATCAATATCATGCATGCTTTCGTCGTCGATTTCAAAATTAAGTTCATCTATTGGATCCATCTGATCGGGACGACGACCGCCCATTAAGGCAATATTGGCGCCAGGCTGTTCAATCACCCATTTCAAAGCTAAGTGAAGCACGCGTTTTCCAAAGCGGTCCTGCGCCAGTTTATCGAGCTCATCCACTGCAGACAAGTATTGTTCAAACCGCGGGGACTGAAACTTCGGATCTTCTTTTCTTAAGTCATCACCTTCAAAATTGCGGTCTTTCGTCATTTTACCGGACAATAAGCCGCGGCATAATGAGCCATATAGCAGGGAAGTCATATCGTTTTCCTGCACATAAGGAAGGAGATCATTTTCCGATTCCCGTTCAAATAGATTGTATGGCGGCTGCAATGTGTGCAGTGGTGCAGCTTCCCGGAAATAATCCATTTGTTCCGTTGTGAAGTTGCTGACTCCGATCGCTCTTATTTTTCCTTGTTTATACAGATAATTCAATGCTTCCGCTGTTTCGTCAATCGGAGCGACGGGGTCAGGCCAGTGGACCTGGTAAATATCGATATAATCCGTCTGTAAGCGACGCAAAGAATCATCGATTTCCTGATGGATCCGTTCCTTGCTCCCATTACGAAACGGCTGTTCATCTTTCCAGTCCAGCCCCACCTTGGTAGCAAGAATGATGTCATCTCTATTTCCATGTTCTTTTACAGCTTTCCCGATGATTTCTTCGGATCTGCCGAAGCCATAGACAGGTGCTGTGTCGATCAAATTCACGCCTTTATCAAGTGCTGTGTGAATGGTACGGATGGATTCCTTTTCGTCTGTTCCACCCCACATCCAGCCGCCGATCGCCCATGTTCCAAGACCAATCCGGCTTGCTTTCATGTCTGTGTTGCTGATTTGAATTCTATCCAAGCTTATCACTCCTATACTGCAAGTCTCTCTAACGCTCTTCCCGTTATAGGTGCACTTTAATCGTAGCGGCTCTATTCCATTAACTTGTTAAGCTCTTTTACTGCCTTGCTCAAATCAGAGTGAACGACATGGTCGAATAAATAATCTTTGTCCGTCGGTTCGCCATTTATCATGATCGTGTCCAGTTTCCCAAGACAAGCTGCGTATTCTGGAAGCAGGTTGAATGGAGTAACGAATAAAGACGTGCCCATTACCAGCAGGACATCGGCGTTATCGATAATAGCTTCCGCTTGATCATGGGCCGTTATCATATCGCCGAATAGTACGACATCCGGCTTTAGGACATCGCCGCACCCACTTTCCTGACAACGGGGAATATCATTTGCCATCACGTAATCCAATGGATAGGAGGTCCCGCAAGCGGGGCAGGTTGCCTGGTTCAAAGTTCCATGATATTCAAGCACACGACTGCTTCCAGCCACCTGATGAAGACCATCCACATTTTGAGTGATGATAGCTACGTCTTTGGAATGGTCTTCCAGATTTTTGAAAAAGTTATGGACGTGGTTCGGTTGATAATTTTTCAGCAGTTTCAGTCGGAAGATACTTTTATACTTCTTCCAGAAATCCTCGGGGTCTTTGTAAAAGTACTGATTCGACATGTAATACTCACGTGCATGATTCTCCGTCCACAATCCCTGGCTGGAGCGGAAGTCAGGAATACCACTGGCAGTAGATACGCCTGCGCCTGTAAGTACAGCGATGGAATTTGCCTGTAGTAATTTTTCAGCGATTTGTTTTAGTGGTTGCACCATAGATCCCTCCTGATTACATCATCGTTGCTTGTATTATAGGATAAGTACCAATGAAAATTAAAACAGATCCCCATATAAGTAAGGGGACCTGTCGGATTACTATTTTTTATTGAAGCCTTTATTTTTCACGTGATCCGTGACATCCATCCGGATTGTCTTCTGGAAACGACGCTTCATTTGATCGGTCCACGTGTCTTGTCGGTTGTTTTCCGAACGCTTCGCATAATATTTTCCAATTTTTTCATCGAATCGATCCAACGCCTTCTCATGGTCCTGGTAACCATTTTCAAAATAGACAGCATCGATCGGAAGGCGTGGTTTGGGTTCTGGATGGTGGGCAGGGTAGCCGATGGCCATACCGAATAAAGGAATGACATGTTTTGGCAAATGGAAAAGTTCATCGACTGCAGCAATGTTGTTGCGGATGCTTCCAATATAACAGATGCCAAGGCCCATGGATTCAGCTGCTATGGCAGCATTTTGTGCAGCAAGTGCCGCATCAATGGCTGAAACGAGAAAATGTTCACTATTTTCCAGGTTATCCAGCATGTTTTCATATTCATCACTTGTTGCTTTGACTGTCACGCGGTTCAAGTCTGCGCAAAATATCAGGAAATGTCCGTTATGTTTAACATACGATTGTCCGGTAATCTCAGCTAACTGTTCTTTTTTGCTTTCATCCGTTACACCAATAATGGAGTAAGCCATCATATAACTGGATGTGGATGCGTGCTGTGCACTGCTAACGATCGATTCAATTTGCTGCTGGTTCAGTTGTTTGGATTTGAACTTACGTATCGAGCGGTGGCTTAATAAGTTTTCGATCATTTCATTCATGGTGATTCTCCTTTATAGCTAATTGATAGTTAGTATGATTTCTGTAGTAGGGGAGCCCTTTGACCTCCAATTTTCAAGGTTGTAGGAAGCGTAATTCTCCACTTTGGGTACATCAATTGTCAATTCACCTGATTCGGTCCATTTCATATTTTCGATTGGATATTGATAAGCTTCGTAGCTTACCCCGGGATATGTATCCGAATCGATAGAGAAGTTCTTTTCAGAAAGCGTCTGTAAATCCACTATTTCCACGTGGTTGGTCGTAACCCCTTGCTCGTTATTCCTGCTGAATTTCATCGCGATCAGGCTGTCATGTGATACTTGCACCTGTTCCAATTTTGCTAAATCAGCCATCAAAATCGATATTTCCTCAGAGAAGTCGATCAATAAGTATGAACAGCGTGTTTCATGACAAGCGAATTCGATCAGGGCCTTATCGGCATGTTCGTTCATCGTGATCGGAATGAAGCTCATTGTCTCCAGCTTGGCTCCAGGGTCAGAAGATGCACTTAAAAAATTATTCAAAATCGGATGTTTTTTTAAGTCGATCGTAAATGTTTCTTCTCCGAGTTGGATTCGATATTTTTTCGGAGCTTCTTCGTCTTCTCCTTTTTCTTCTTCTACCTTGGGACTGACCTCTTCTTTTTTCACGTCCATCTTTTCTTCCGTTGCTTGTCCTTGATCAGGTGAGCAGCCTGCAGATATCAACACCATACCCAACATAATGAAAAATAACACGTGTTTCATTTTTTTAGCTCCTCTATTATTCTTCTCTATTAAAAATTACCATTACCAACGTGGGATTACAACAACTTCCAATTAGAAATACCAGCCTCCATATAATAGGAAAGAAGCTGGTTTCAAATTTGGCTAGCTCTTAGCATTTTGATTTTTGTTTTCGTTTTTAGGTGGATTTTATGTGCCAGGCTGTTGGAAGGTCTAATCAGCATCTGCAGAGTTCCCAGAACAAGCAAAGCCCTAACATGTTTACACTTTATATATAAAAGAAAACGCCCTGGTTTCAGGGCGTTCCTTGTTTATATATTCTTGTTTTTAGGTCTGTGGACTTCACTTTGGGCGCTGCGATCCAAGTATTCTTCTGTCAGCATTTCTTTATCCTGAATCGTCATATCAGCATCTGCGACTGCTTTGTTGCCTCTTTTCTCAATATAGATGGCAATAGCGATGAGTAGGGCAAGGGGTACTAAAAACATTAACCAGATCATGTTCAACCCTCCTTGCTTTAGTATGTTAATTAAGTTCCCGAAATATGCAGACGGTAACCCATTGTGACAGTAAAAGGGGAAAATGGGGGACTTTTTGAGATGTTTTGTTACGTGGTTGTAAAGCTGCTTAATGCTAAAGGACTAGGAAATGGACTTCTATATAAAAGGCTCTATAAACCGCGGTTATGGATTATTCATTAGAGATTTACTTAATTATAAAGCCGAAAAGTCGAAGACCTGATTTCAAGATATTGTAAGAGGGGAAGGGCGTTGGGGAACAACTCGCTTTCCGTGGGCGAGTGATGAGCCTCCTCGAGCTGACGCTCTGTGGGGTCTCATCTAACACGCATTTCCCACAGGAGTCTCGCAGTTCCCCTACGCCCTTTGCCATAGGAAGTTCTCGAAATCACACTTGTGGGGAATACAACCCATAATATTTGATAGAAGATTTCTGCGCCTTTATGTCCTTTATATTCTCTATAAACGCTTCAGGATGAAGTTTTTAGTTGTGCACTATTCTCTTTTTGAAGGGTCCGTTTAGTACAAAACTGGCTGGATGGGAGGGGAAACGGCGAGACTCCCGCGGGATAAGGGGCTAGGCGAGATCCCGCAGGGCTTTAGCCCGAGGAAGCTTGCCAGGTCCCCCCGCAGGAAAGCGAGTCGTTTCACAGACCATCCCATTCCTCTCAAGGTAACGGACCCAATCACCTCGAAACTGAGTCTTCATAGTTAACCGGAGCTTTAAGGGAGCCAATTTAAACCAGCCTCCAATGAAGGGTTCTGGTATAATGGAAATAACAAGTAAAGGAGCGTGATGTTTTATGAGCAAATTCGTACAATCAATCAACCACAAAAACAAACAAAATTATCAGGGAGGGTACTTGATGCAGTAACCTCCCAACTAGGAGGAACTTTATTGGAACAAATCACATGGGAAACACTTGGGTACGAAAATTTCTTTCAAACACAAACAATAGGAGAAGAAACTCCTCTAGGTCGAATTACCAAAGCAGGAAATGGTTTATATACCATCCAGACTCCTGAAAAAGCCTTTTCAGGCAAAATATCCGGTAGGTATTGTTTTGACGCAGAGGTGCAAGGAGATTTTCCTTGTGTTGGAGACTGGGTTCTTTTTCAACCACAGGCAGGAGAGGATAAGGCAATCATTCACCAGCGTCTCGAACGGAGGACGTTATTGACACGGCATGCTGCAGGAAATACACATCAGGAGCAAGTGATGGCTGCCAATATTGATTATGTCTGGATAGTCAGTAGTATGGATCAGGACTTGAATCTGCGAAGGATTGAACGTTACTTGATGCAGGTATATGAAAGCGGCGCGGTACCCGTTATTATATTGACAAAAGCAGATTTAGCACCCGATCCTGAAAGGCAGGTAGCAGCGGTCGAACGGATAGCTCCGGGAGTATCGGTATATTCTGTCAATACCCTTCAGGGAGTGGGATGCGATTCCTTGATTGAAAAATTTGCACCAGGAATGACGATTGCATTGATCGGTTCCTCCGGTGTTGGTAAATCGACTTTAATTAATCGTCTAGTCGGAAAAACGGTCCAGAAAACCCAGGAAGTCCGGGAAGAAGATCATAAAGGAAAGCATACGACTACCCATAGGGAAATGTTTTTAGTGCCAGGAGGGCCACTCATCCTGGATACTCCGGGAATGCGAGAACTGCAGTTATGGGGAGTATCTGATGGTGTACAATCGACGTTTTCTGATATTGAAGACTATAGCAGCCAATGTAAATTTCGTGATTGCAGCCATGGGAGCGAGCCAGGGTGTGCAGTCAAACAAGCAATAAAGGATGGCAGGTTAACGGAAGAGAGGCTGAAGAATTACTGGAAAATGCAGCGGGAGATTGAACGCCTGGACCTTAAATCCAAGTATGGCGCCCACAAAACCAACAGAATTCTCCATAGTCCAAAAAGTAAAAAGTGAAATGTTTGAGGGATAACAGATCTTCTGTTATCCTTTTTATATACGCGGTTGGGTACCTGTTTCGTGGATAGCCGCATCAGGTAATGTAGAAAAAATCGCGTTGTATCAACGCTTTTAAGGACATTTGAAAAAGGTCGAAAAAAGTTCAGGCATACCCCCTTGACTATTTTGGTGATATGATTTAATATACATATCAGGGTATTAAACCCGCCGGGGTATTAGAGGTTTTTAACTTCTAGACGGTGAAAATATTAATAACATTCTCAAGGAGGAATTTATAATGAAAACAGCTATTATCGCAGCAAACGGTGGAGCGTTCGACGCTTACAAGGTATTGAATATCGCAAACGCATCTGCAACTTACGATGGAGAAACTGCTGTATTCTTCACATTCGAAGGTTTGAACTTGATCCACAAGGATGCTCATAAGCAGCTTCCAATGCCAGAAGGAACAGAACACTTCCAGGAAGGTTTCGAAAAAGCAAATGTACCATCCATCCCTGAATTGGTTGAAATGGCTCAAGAGATGGGCGTACGTTTCATCGCTTGCCAAATGACAATGGACGTAATGGGTCTTACTAAAGAAGACTTCGTTGACGGAATCGAAGTTGGCGGCGCAGCAACTTTCCTAAACTTTGCTAAAGACGCGGATGTTTCTCTAACATTCTAATTATACTGAGGTTTAAAGGAGTGGAGTAAATGGTAACAGTATATACAACTAGCACATGTCCTTATTGCACCATGGTCAAACAATTTCTTGATCAGATGAGTGTCAATTATGATGAAGTCAATCTGGAAAAAGATCCGGAGGCTGCGAGAAAGTTAGTGGAAACGACTGGTGAAATGGGCGTCCCGCAAACAAATATCGACGGTCAATGGATTATCGGATTCGATCCGGAAACATTCTTGAAATATTTGCCGAAACAGTAAAAGCAGTAATTGGACCATGTCGATTACCCGTTTCGGCGTGATGGAAGGAGATTTGTATGGCCGGTAAAATGTTTTCACATGAGAAAGCCGAAAAATTGCTCGATCCAAAACGACAGGAAACCGTTCCTGTTGAGGAGGTCATCAGGCTTCTTGATTTAAATGGCGATGAAAAAGTCATTGAATTGGGAGCAGGAAACGGGTATTTGACAATACCGATAGCAAAAGAAACAAGTGACCGCGTCACCGCGGTGGATATCCAGCCGGAAATGCTGGAAATGCTGGCAGAACGTTCAGAAGAAGCTGGTATTACTAATATTGATCGCATGCCGAGTGGAGTGGATCGTCTCAATTTCCCTGATGGTTCATTCCAGCGTGCGGTTGCAGCATTTGTCCTTCATGAAGTTCCGAAACTGGACCAAACACTGCAGGAAGTCTACCGTGTTCTTCCGGAACACGGGATGTTCGTAGTGTTGGACTGGGAAAAGATTGAAGCAGATCAGGGACCACCACTCCATGAGCGGATTCCATCACAGGATTTGGCCCATGAAGTCGAGCAAGCTGGTTTTTCTGTGAAAGTCGGCAAGCTCAATAAGGATGTATACTTTATTGTTGCCACTAAGTAAATAAGGGGACGAGGGAGCAAACCGCTTCCTCCACCCGCTCCACTTATTTTTTTAAAAGTCTGCCGAGATTTCAATGGGTTGACTTTTAAAAAAATAAGTTTAAACTATACCCTTAGGGGTTATGGTAATAATGAAGAGGGGTAATGTGAAATGGAAACGATAATTACAATTGTAGCAGTAGCAATCATCATTGGATTTTTAGCAAAAAGAATGATGCCGGCAAAAGGCGTCGATCAGATTACAACTTCCCAATTGAAGGATGATATGAAACAGAAGAAGGATAAACAGTTCATTGATGTCCGTACACCTGGGGAATACAAATCCAATCACATTAAAGGATTCAACAACCTTCCGCTTCAGCAATTAGGAAATCAAGCGGATCAACTCAATAAGGAAAAGCCTGTCTATGTCATCTGTCAGAGTGGCGGCCGTTCATCAGCAGCCTCTCGCATGTTGAAAAAGAAAGGCTTTGAAAAAGTGATCAATGTCCAAGGCGGCATGAACGCCTGGAGAGGTTAAAAGGAGGATATTCACAGATGAAAAGTTTAACTGCAGAACAAGTAAAACAAAAAATAGAACTAGGCGAAAAATTGAATATCGTTGACGTTCGTGAAGTTGGCGAAGTGAGCCAGGGTAAAATCCCTGGAGCGGTGAATATTCCGCTTCACTTGCTTGAGTTCCGTAAAGATGAATTAGATAAAAACACAGAATATATCATGGTTTGCCGTTCCGGCGGCCGCAGCGGTCAAGCGACACAGTTCCTTGATCAGTATGGATATGATGTTACCAACATGGAGGGCGGAATGATGTCCTGGAGTGGGGACGTCGAATAAACCGTCACGTGATCTTTAATAAACTTTCACCTAAAATAGGAGGTATTTTCCAATGAAAGTAAATGAAGTACTAGATGCTAAGGGCTTAGCTTGCCCTATGCCGATCGTAAAAACGAAAAAAGCAATGACTGATCTCGAACCTGGCCACGTGCTTGAAATACAGGCAACGGACCGCGGTTCAATCGCTGACCTGGAAGCATGGTCTGAAAACATGGGTCACCAATACCTCGGTCATAAAGAAGATGGCGATGTCTTGTACCATTATGTACGCAAAAGTACAGACTCAGAAAATAAGCCAGAGAAAAAACATGACCAGGTCGTTTCCAATGAAGATTTGGAAAGCAAACTGAGTGACGATATTACTGTACTTGATGTCCGTGAACCAGCGGAATATGAATTCGGCCACATTCCTGGCGCCGTATCTGTACCGCTTGGAGAAATCGATGAAAAAGCGGATGAAATCGAAAAAGATAAAGATGTCTATGTCATCTGCCGTACAGGAAGCAGAAGTGACATGGCAGCTCAGAAACTTGCAGAAAAAGGCTACAACGTATATAACGTAACGCCAGGCATGAAAGACTGGAACGGAAACGTAGAAAAATAAATCATTAATTGGAGGGGTATCAATGCCAAAAGCAATGAATGCACAAGAAATTGCACGCAAAGTTATTGATAAAGAAGAATTGTTCATTCTGGATGTTCGTAACCAAAAAGAATTCGCAGACTGGAAAATCGAAGGTGACAGTGTAGAAGTCATTAATGTACCTTACTTTGATCTACTAGATGGCGTAGAAAGCATCATGGATAAACTTCCAAACGAAAACGTACTGGTCGTTTGTGCAAAAGAAGGATCTTCCATGATGGTTGCCGACCTGCTTGAAGAAGCTGGCGTGAAAGGAGTTTCTTACTTGAAAGGCGGTATGAAAGCCTGGAGTGAGTACCTGGAGCCGGTTAAAGTAGGCGACATTTCTGATGGCGGTGAACTATACCAGTTCGTACGTCTGGGTAAAGGCTGCCTATCTTATATGGTTGTCTCTGATGGCGAAGCAATGGTCATCGACTCCAACCGTATGATCCAGCCTTACCTTGATTTTGCAAAAGAAAAGAATGCGAAAATCGTTCAGGTGGCAGACACTCACCTGCACGCAGACCACATTTCCGGCGGTCGTGCGCTTCGTGAAGAAACTGGTGCACAATACTGGTTGCCACCGAAAGACGCAACAGAAGTTCAATTCGATTACAACAAGCTTGAAGACGGCAATGAAATTACTGTCGGTACGACTAAGGTTGCTGCTCAGGCAGTATATTCACCAGGACACACCATCGGATCTACTTCTTTCATCGTCGACAACAAATACTTGTTGACTGGTGACATTCTATTCGTAGAATCTATCGGTCGTCCTGACCTTGCCGGTCTTGCAGAAGATTGGGTTGGCGACTTGCGTGAGACACTTTACAGCCGTTACAAAGAACTTTCAGATGACTTGGAAGTGCTGCCAGCTCACTTCGCTAACATGAGTGAAGTACAGGATGATGGAAAAGTATCAGCACCTCTTGGTGAACTTTACAAAGTGAACACTGGCTTGAATGTGGAAGACGAAGGTGAATTCCGTAAGATGGTTACAGAAAACCTTCCACCACAACCAAACGCATACCAGGAAATTCGCCAAGTGAACATGGGTAAACTAACGCCTGAAGAAGAAGAAAAGCGTGAAATGGAAATCGGACCAAACCGCTGCGCGGTATCCTAATGGGCTGCCCCATTTTAGTGGGGCTCCCGGTTAATTTTAAAAAAGGAGTGTATCAAAATGGAAGCAAATAAAGTACTAGATGCAAAAGGTCTGGCATGCCCAATGCCAATCGTAAAGACGAAAAAAGCGATGGATGAATTGAACAGCGGAGATATTCTTGAAATCCACGCTACAGACAAAGGTGCAAAAGCAGACTTAGCAGCCTGGACAGATTCCAGCGGACACGAACTTGTCGACCAGCAAGAAGAAGACGAAGTTCTTAAGTTCTGGATCAAGAAAGGCTAAAAGATAAAAAGGGGGGACAGACATTCCGGTAAACGGATGGCTGTCCCCTTCCAATTGGTAAGGCTTTCAAAGAGATAAAGGGAGGAAGAAAAATGGATTTATGGTTTTACGTCACGATTTTTATCATCGGTTTTGCAGGTTCATATGTATCAGGAATGGTAGGAATCGGCGGATCAATTATTAAATACCCAATGCTCTTATATATACCGCCTATGTTAGGTTTCGCTGCATTCACTGCCCATGAAGTTTCAGGAATCAGTGCAGTGCAAGTGTTTTTTGCCACTATTGCCGGTGCCTGGGCTTACCGTAAAGGTGGCTACTTGAACAAAGACTTGATTATTTATATGGGTGTAAGTATTCTGGTTGGTAGTTTCATCGGAAGTTATGGCTCCCGTTTCATGACGGAAGAAGGCATTCAAATCGTATATGGTATTTTAGCCTTGACTGCCGCGGTCATGATGTTCATTCCTAGAAAGAACAACGATGACATTCCACCTGATCAGGTGACATTCAGTAAAATGGTTGCAGCTGTTTCTGCTTTCATCGTTGGTGTAGCGGCAGGTATTGTCGGTGCTGCTGGTGCATTCCTGCTGGTTCCAATTATGTTGACGGTGCTTAAAATACCAACCCGTGTTACCATCGCAACTTCCCTGGCAATAACCTTCATTTCTTCGATCGGTTCCACTGTCGGTAAAGTGATGACCGGTCAGGTCGTTCTTGTACCAGCGATTATCATGATTATTGCCAGTCTGATCGCATCTCCACTTGGAGCAAAAGCAGGTCAGAAAGTGAATACCAAGTTATTACAAGGTATCCTTGCTGCTTTAATTGTCGGAACAGCCATTAAAATCTGGTGGGACGTATTACTGTAAAATAGATGTTTACAAAGTTTTGGAAATCTATTAAGCTACTAATAGATGAAAAAACTGCATAGCACGATTGAAGCACTAGGGGTGCGATTGAGCTGAGAGGAGTCACAAGACTCTGACCCTTAGAACCCGAACTGGATAATACCAGCGTGGGGAAGTGCAGAGATAAGGTGACACGAATCATTTTTATCAACAATAACCTTTGAACTGCATTCCCCGTGGATGCAGTTTTTTTGTTGTATAAAAAAGGAGGGGAATGTTCGTGTCCAATAAAGTATGTAAAGGAACAAGCAGAATTGCCGGGTGCCGCTTTTCGGTACACCCGATGACGGATGATTTCGTGAATGTCATTTTATCGGCTCTTGAGGAAGTCGATACCTCAAAGGTCTGGTTAGAGACGGATGATGTCAGCACGTGTGTGAGAGGGAAGATTCCGCATGTGTTCGATGTTACCGAAGCTATTTTTTCCCATGCTGCAAAGACTGGCCACCATGTAGCTTTTTCAGGAACTTTTTCTATCGGCTGCCCGGGTGATACGGATGGCGATGTCTATATGGCAGAAGACGATCGTAAATTAAACACCCCAACAGCGATAAACCAATATGCCGCTTGTGATTTTGCGCTGTATCCGCTTGGGTCTGACCGTTACATGGATCAGATTATGGAACAAATCGAAGCTGCCAAACAAAGAGGACTAACTGTCGAGGGTATCCACTATGCTACCAAGCTGAAAGGAGAAGCGGCTGACATTTTTACTACACTTGAAAACGCCTTCACGTCAACCCAGGAACATAACGATCATGTTGTGATGACGGCGTCCATTTCTGCGAACAGTCCATCCCATCAAAAGGGGGAAGACGATGAATAAGTGGAAAATGAGAGAAATAGTTGTCATGTCTGTACTTTCCGTTGTATTCGCAGTCGTTTATTTAGCGTTTCTTCCTGTCGGAAAGTTGCTGGTCGGATTTTTCGGTCCGATCGGTTACGATTTGATTTTTGGTATTTGGTTCATCATCTCCATTATCGCTGCCTATATTATCCGAAAGCCGGGCGCCGCATTTTTATCTGAAACGATTGCCGCCATTATTGAAGTAATGCTGGGGAATGCTGTCGGACCGATGCTGATCATTTCAGGGATGATCCAGGGACTAGGGGCTGAAGCGGTATTTGCCGCAACCAGATACCGGATGTACCACGTATGGGTGTTAATGGCCGCAGGGATGGGGTCAGCTGTGTTCAGTTTTGTCTGGGGCTACTTCCTGTCTGGCTATGCAGCACTTGCAACCACCTACGTTGCCGCCATGTTCATTGCCCGTTTGGTCAGTGGTGCAGTCATCGCCGGCCTGCTTGGAAAAGCAATCAGCGATGCGCTTGCGAAAACTGGCGTGCTGTACAACTTTGAGCTTGGCAAAGAGCATAGGAGAAATAAACATGGCGCCGCATGATAAACCTTTAGTGGAAGTGAATCAGCTCACATTACATTATGAAGAGACCAAATCTCCGACATTGAGCGGGATTGATTTTTGCTTATCTCACGGGGAAACTGCGCTGCTCCTTGGGCCAAGTGGGTGTGGGAAAAGCACGTTGACGTATTGCCTGAATGGTTTATACCCAGGGGAACTGGATGGAACTATGAAGGGCGAACGCTATTATCAAGGAGTGCCTTATGAAAAATTCGAAGCAGGTGAACTGAGCCAGCGGGTTGGAGTGGTTTTTCAGGATCCGGAAAGCCAGTTTTGTATGCTGACCGTCGAAGATGAAATAGCTTTCGGTTTGGAAAATTTGAAAACTGCTCCTGAGATAATCAGGGAAAAGGTGGATTGGGCTCTTGAAATGGTCGGTTTAGCAGAGGTGAAGAAAGCGGAAATCTCCACTTTATCCGGAGGGATGAAACAAAAATTAGCCCTGGCCTGTGTATTAGCCATGGAGCCTGAACTGTTGATTTTGGATGAACCGACTTCCTTGCTCGACCCACATGCCAGGCGTTCGTTTATTGAAACAGTAGTTACGTTGCAAAAAGAAAATGATTTCGCGTTATTAATTATCGAACATAATTTAGATGAATGGCTACCTTATGGCGATCGCTGTCTATTGATGAATCGTCACGGAAGAATATTTTATGATGGATCGATCGCTCAAGGTTTTTATCAACATTATGAAACCATCAGAAGCGAGGGGATTTGGATGCCTGAGCTTTTCCGGACAGCTCAGGAGTTGAGTGATCAAGGCTTGATCGAACTCTACGGGGAATATCCTGTCCATCTGGAATCCCTGACGGCAAAAATAAAACCAGAGACACTGGAAAACAAGCCTGCCGAGTTATCACCGGAGACTAAGCATATTGAGTCCTCACCAGAGATCCATCTATCTCTCCAAAACATCGGTTCTAAGCATATTCTTGAAGATATAACGATCGAAATAAAAGAGGGAGAATGGGCAGCTATTGTGGGTGCCAATGGTGCCGGGAAGACCACTCTTAGTCTGTTAATGGCAGGGCTTGTGCATCCCTCTTCAGGGAATATCCAGCTGAACGATAAAGCGATGGATAAATTCCGAGATCATTTGCTATGGCAGGAAATCGGATACGTCTTTCAAAACCCTGAACATCAATTTGTTGCTGATACAGTTTTTGAGGAGATTGCGTATGGCCTGCGTCTACAGGAAGTCCCGGAAGAAGTTGTGACTGAAAAGACAACACAGATGCTGGAAAGGTACCGTTTGCTTCCGCATGCCGACCGTCATCCCTATACCTTGAGTCAGGGGCAAAAGCGACGGTTGAGCATTGCCACTATGATGGTCGAGCACCAAAGCCTGTTGATTTTAGATGAACCAACTTTCGGTCAGGATGAGCAGGCAGCTAAAGAAGTCATCGATCTGCTGGAAGTGCGTAATCAAGCCGGCACCACCCTGGTGATGGTCACCCATGACATGGAGCTCGTCGATCAGCATGCCGATCATGTCATCGTATTGGAGAAGGGACAGGTGGCATTTGAAGGCAGCCCTGCTCAGTTATGGCAAAAAAATAATCGTTGGCTGGCGCAGCATCATTTGCAAAAACCTTTTCACGTGAGGCTTGAAGAAGCAGCAAGAAAGAGGGAGGGTCATTATGAATTTACAGGAACTCAATCCTAGCATGAAGGCGATAACGATTGTATTGGCAGTTTTCCTGCTGGCTTTTGTGTTCGACCCGATCACCCCGCTGCTGTTTTCTATTGGGGTAGTAATCCTCACATTTTTATTCGGGCGCGTGTCCTTGAAAAGCTGGTCTCTTTATTTTGTGCCATTCCTGATCATTGCTTTCGGTTTTTTCTGGACGACACTTATGTTCGCGGATGCCGGCAGCCAGGCAGGGACTATCTTTGACCTCGGATTTTTAACTTTTTCTCACTCAGACTTTCAATTAGCCATCTCGCTGGCATTGAGAGTACTTGGTTTTGCTTTGTTATCCTTATTGTTCATTCTGACGACAAATAAAACCGAATTTTTGCTCAGCCTGATGCAGCAATTGAAACTGTCTCCAAAAATTGCATATGGGGTGCTGGCTGGTTATCGATTTTTGCCGATGATGATGAACGAATGGAAAGCGATCCGGATGGCTCACCGCATCCGTGGCGTTCGCAGGGGCAAAGGTATAAGCGGATGGGTACAGGAGATGAAGCGCTATGTCATCCCGTTGTTAGCAAGCGCTATCCGGAAAGCCGAGCGGACAGCAATTGCCATGGAATCCAAGGGATTCACAGGGAGTAAAGAACGCACCTTTTACAGGAAAATGAAAGTAACTCCTAAAGATTGGGCATTCCTGGGAATCATGCTGTCTCTATATGGAGTAAGTGTCTATTGTTCTGTCCGGTGGGGATATTTCCAATGGTATGATGGGCAATTATAGATTTGTCACGGAATAATGGACTAGGAGAATTGCCAATATTTTTGAATGAAAGCTGAATTTTCAGGGTGGGGAAAGCCGCCAAACTGGAAATTCAGCTTTTTGACTGTGAGGAAGTAGTCCGGTTTACTAAATGTTTATCCCTAAGATCATGGAAGCTAGATTAAGGGTCTGTCCTCTATTAAAAAGGAAAAATCCCGCATCAGCGGGATTTCACAACTTAGAAACCGTTTGTTTTTCAATTGTACCGTGGATCGCTTCCCATTCCTCGCGCAGGACTCCCATACGGATGGCATCGTAATGTTTTCCTTCATAAATACGGCATTTCCGTATTCGGCCTTCTAATTTCAAGCCAAGTTTTTCTCCTACACGCATCATGCGCTCGTTCTTTGACCAGGTTGTTAAGCCGACACGAGCAAGGGGCATAACAGAAAACAAATGATCGATCCACAGAGTCAATGCTTCGGTGCCATACCCGCCATTCCAATATTCCGGACGGTAAATGCCTATCCCTACTTCAAGCCAGAGCGAGGCTTTGTGTTCCCAATAATAACTGACCGTTCCGACAATCTCCCCATCCACTTCAATGATCAGCCTTGAGTCTGGTTCATCGGGAGAGAGCCGCTCTTTTCTTGCCCGTTCGTAGCTTCGGTAGCTGTCCAGGGTATGGGGTTCGAGGGGATAATATGGGGCGTCCCACTTTTTCCATTCAGGGTCTTTATCTTTATAAATGAGTTTCCATAATTGCTCATGATCTTGTTCCTTGATGCTTCTTAACTTGACGCGCTTTCCAATTAGCAAGCTTTCTTTAGCGGTCATCCAGCCACCCCCAGGTTAATCCTTCATCTTCATCCTATCACACTTGACTATGCATTGAACCATCCAGAATTCATGTTTTGGATAGTAGCAGTTGGGTAATATTATTAGAAGTTAAAGGAAGAAGCAGGAAGGGTTTTTATATGTTGAAATTAACCGCTTATACAAAACAAGGTGAACTGATTGAGGACAATTCTCTCGAACCATTGAAATCAAACGATATTAGATGGTATTGGGTGGATTTCGATCAGCCAAGTGAAGACGAAACGGATCTCCTTGACAGTTATTTTGACTTTCACCCGCTGGCAATCGAAGACTGTATTCATGACCTGCAGCGGCCGAAGATGGATTACTATGATGATCATACCTTGATCGTCATCCATGCCATTGATGCCAAAGAACTTAAAAAACAGGAAATCGATATCTTTTTTGGTGAAGACTTTATTATTACGTATCATAAGCAGGAATTGCCGGTATTGGATCATATCATCCGGATGGTCAAGAAAAAACAGCCGACCTGGGATGAATACTATGTATTACATTACATCTTTGATGCCGTCGTCGATAATTATTTTCCGATTGTTTATGAAATTGAAGATCATATCAACGAAATCGAAGATAATACGAAAAATCTTTCCATCGATAAGCTGCTGGAGCAAATGTTCGACCGGCGCAGTGAACTGCTGACCATGCGGCAGACTGTCCATCCGATGCGTGAATTGTTGTATCGTATCCTCAACTCTCAGCATCTCGATGGCGTGAAACAGGGGAAAGAGTATTTCGCAGATGTGCATGATCACTTGATCAAATTAGCAGATGTGATTGCTTCCAATCGTGACTTGACGCAGGACATCCGGGACAGCTACTTATCGTTAACCTCCCACCAGCAAAACAAAACAATGCAGGTGCTGACGGTCATTTCCGTGATTTTCATGCCGCTGACTTTCATTGTAGGTGTGTATGGAATGAACTTCGAGTATATGCCGGAGCTGGATGAACGATATGCTTATCCAATCATTTGGGTAATCATGGTTGTGTTGTCTGTAGCGATGATTATCTGGTTTAAACGCAAAGGCTGGTTCAGTTAAACCGGCTCCCTGAACTTGAATGAACAAGGTGCCCGTTTCCTTACAGAAGGAAGCGGGCACCTTTTTTGCGGGTTGCATCTAGCTCCAGCGCCTACCCCCTCGAGGTCTTAAGCCAATCCTCTCTGTGACAGAGAACGTCACGGCGAGGCTTGGCTTAAGCTTGTCGGGGGTGAGCAAGGCGCTTGCGCTTTTGTTGGTCCGATAAAAAGTTCAGTCCAAAGGCTGAAGTATAATCACTCCGCTGGCTGTTATGGAAAAGTTGAAAACTACCTATAATTAGACTTAGAAAAGCAAACGGAGGAGATAAACATGAACTTCTTAAAAAAATGGATCGAGAAAACGAAACCTAACCCGTATCGTGATGTCTGGCTCGAAATGCAAAGACGGCACATTTGATTGGTAAAAAAATTAAAAAAAGGATGTGAGATTATGTATTTCAATGAATATGAACTTTCTAAACAAGTTGAAACTCGCCGTCCCCGATAGCGTCCAGCCCGCTTGATAAAAATTCAAGTGGGCTTTTCCATGTGTGCATGTCCGATACTCTCCTTGCATAAGATGCAGTGGGGGGAATTACAGATGCATTCTTCAATGATATTGTTGATCGTAACCTTATCACTCGTAACTTTTATGGTTATTTTTAAATTAAGAAAACTTGAAAAAGAAAGTCGCCATCATGCTGTCAGTACTGCTGTCATCATCGTGGTCACCTTATATGTGAGCAGTCTGTTATCTTTATTCTTATCATCTATCGTTGTTGTACTCGTGACAGGGGTAGTAATTGCCGGCTTACTAAGCCTTGCCTTCGGTTTCAAAGATACTCTCCAGTGGCCTGCAATTATTCATGGGTTGATGGCTGCTCTGATGGGCTGGATGGTCATAATGATGTTAGGGACAGAAGAAAAAGTTCAATATTTGGAGATTTTATCACTAATTTCTTTCATGTTAATGACTGGCTGGCTGTTCCTATCCCTGGCAAAAGAAAGCGAGTCGTATAACAAATTATTTTTGTTCTGTTTTGTGGTCCTTGTCTTTCATGAATTTTTAAGAAATATCGTCTGGCCGGTATAAGAGTAAACAACAAAGATAGCCCCCTCCGAACCGGAGGTGCTATGTTTGTTGTTTAAACCCTCCCAATGTACATCGTTAGATATGGTTAATCCCTGGGGAAATCGGTTGTTTAGACACCAATTGGATAGGGAATATTTCTAATATTATGAACATATTAGGGAGGTATCCTAAAAGTGAGCGATCCTATCGAAATTTCCAGGATAACGATCATACAAGAGGAACGACCGAACCGCCGTGCTTATATTGCAGATTTTGAAGAGCCAATTCATTATGGTGTGCACGGTGGAGTCAAGGATTTTTACAAGGCTGTTCCTGAAACAGAACATCCATCCACTTTGGATCACATTGTTTCAGCAGCAGGCGGCTGACTTACGGGAACATTATCTGGCGCGCTGGAGGCGCGTAAAATACCAACGTTTCCTGATAAACTGCGAGGCAGCTTCGAGGGAGTAATTGAAGCACCGGATGGGGTGTTGAAAATTACGAAAATCCGCTGTCATTATCAATTAAAAATACCGGAAGGAAAGCGTGATGCGGCTGAAAGAGCTTTAGCTGTATTCGAGCAAAGTTGTCCGGTTGCTCAAACCCTGAAGGGGTGCGTACAATTTGAGCATGATTGGGATATTGAAGAAATATAAAGGTTAGCAAATCAAAAGACCGCTCTGCTGAGGCTGAGCGGTCTTTTGATTTGGCAGACTTCCAAATTAAGCCCGGATTATTTTTTCAAAATATCATGATCGACGTAGCGTTCGCCGTTCAATTCACTAATGACGTTGATAGCCACATGAGCCCCATGCCCGGAAGTGATGATGGTATGGACACTTACTCCTGCAACGGTACCTGCTGCCCAGACATTTTTCTTATCTGTCTTGCCCTGAGGGTCTGCTTTGATCACCTTCGCTACCCGTGGTTCGCTTCCTTCTTCAACTGTCAGACCGAATTCTTCTGCTAGTTTAGCGGACATACCGGTCGCAAAAATAACATGTGTCGCTTCATAGCTTCCGTTTTCTGTTTTTACCGTATAACCGGAGACGCTTTCTTCGATAGCGGTTACTTCTTCATCTTTGAGGTCAGCCCCGAATTTTTTCGCTTGTTCCTGGCCGGTTTTCAAAAGTTCCGGGCCTTCGATTTCTTTTACCCCGTAATGGTTTTCCACCCAGGCTTTTGCTGTAATGCTTTTCCCATGGTCGAACATCACTGTGTTTTTTCCTGCTTTTGCTGCAAACAAAGCGGCACTAGCGCCGGCTGGACCTGCACCAATAATTGCAATATCAAACATAAACCTCTCTCCTTTGTGTAAGCGTATTCTTTTCTTATTATAACGAACCATGTTTTTATTGGAAAATATTAACCCTTAAGAGCATGAACAACGCCCGGCTGGATATCCAGCCGGGCGTTGTTCTTAAGATGGAGAAAAGGATGATTTATGTGATAATCCCCTCTTCAGAGGAGTTATCGCTGAGAGCGTGTTTCAAAAGAATAATTTTATATGATACCGAATAAATCAATGTTTCATAGCTGCTACGCTGTAATCAATCTATTTACCAATTCATGATTTATACCACAATAGAAATTTGTTCGTCTTCCATGGAGGCACTGTACTTCACGCGTTGATCCGACTGCTTGATATGTTTACTTAAAATATTCTGCAGTATTTGATAAGCAAATTCTGCGTTGTCGCCATCAATAATCATTTTGATAGGCTTCTTTGTGTTGGCCAGTAAAAAGAAGGACATTAGCTTTGGCATAATGGTTACATCGGCAATCAGTTGATCCTGATGCAAATAAATTTCATAATCACTGTTACTTACAAATTTATGGATATCTATAATTTCTGATGTAGTTACCGCCTGGTTCAAATGTACTTGATAGGATGTTAGTTCTTTCAATCTAATCACCTCATATTTTATTTGTTGCTTTTTGTTGTGTTGGTAAAAAGTTACCCTGCATGAGCGGATGTCAAACGTCGATAGTGGTAAATAGTACTATCTACCTGTATATCGCGAGAAGCCGTAACCCTTTCTAATAAGTTCGCATAAAATTCAAGGAGTGAAACATGCGTACATCTTTATATGTTCTCTCTTTCACAAAGGCGTTTAAAGTCTTGTAGCAAGGGCATAGATATAATAACTTGTTCAACTGCAAACAACATGCTATATTTGTCTATAAAAAAATTCAGGCGGAGGGGTTTCTATGTCGAAGGTAACATTAGAGACGATATTCAAACATCGCGTGACACAGAAATATCTGCAACGATCGGGTGTCAATCATGCCGTCTCCGTTGCATATAATGCATTCGACCTTGCCGCAGAGCGGGGAGTTAGCGTCGATTTAGCCTCTAAAGCGGCATTGCTTCATGATATGGGACATTACGAATGGTATCGTGATGGAAAATGGGATTATGAGGAATACCGGCGTCATGATATCCATGCGATCAAAGGAGCGGAGCGTGCCCACAAACTATTGATTCGTCTTGGTGAGGACCGTCTGGTGGCAAAAGAAGTGTCGCTGGCGGTACTCCTTCACACGGACAGTTATCTGCCATTTGACGTGGATGGCAAACGGACGGAACTACAAAAAGTGGTGGCAGAGGCTGATACGATGGACGAACAGCCCGGCGGGATGCATCACTACAAAGAAATGTCACGCCAGGAAGCAATCAAGCTGCTGCGAAAGCTGGATAAAAAGATTGCTGATCATCAGTCAGGAGATGCCCGGCATCTAACAACAGGATAAATAGTATAACTTATTTCAGAAATAGGCTTTACTTTTATCGAGTCTTTATATATAATTTCCTTTGTAAGAAAAATTTCTCAGAAAGCGAGGTCGAATCCAATGAAAAATATCACTCTTTACTTCCATCAATTAAATAAAGCGATACGATCGACCTCAGCTGAGCGGTAAGTTTTAATATTCTGACTATCATGAAAATGTGCATATCAGCCACAGGTCGATCATAGGATTGACTTGTGGTTTTTTTAATGAACGTATGTCTAACTGTCTATTTTTGCAGTTTAATGGGCATGCTTGTTAAAAGCCACGGGATTCTCCTGTGGCTTTTTATTATGCGTCCAGTTCCAGCGCCTACCCCCTCGAGGTCTTAAGTCAATCCTCTTTGTGACAAAAACCCTCACGACGAGGCTTGTCTTAAGCTTGTCGGGGGTGAGCAAGGCGCTTGCACTTTTGTACGTGCGTAAAAGGGTGTTGCTAACATCCTTTACTATAAATATCAACTTTTAGGAGGTGAGTGTTATGACGATTCCATTTTTCATATTCACTATCAGAATTGAAAAAAGAAAAAAAGTGAAGGGGACAAAAGATCCGAAGTACCATCGAACACCGGAAGAAGAATTGTTCGACCGTAAAATGATGTATTTATCAAAATTCTAAACCAAAGGGAGAGGAGTGACTAACATGAAAGAATACTTGATGAATTTTGCAGGCTGGTCGCAAGAGGAGATGGATTCGGATTAGAGATTCCCTGATAGAAGGGAGGTAAAAACATGAGACTTAATATGTTATTTTTTACGATTATCATTCAAAAACAACCACGTGAAGTGCTTAAAAGAAAAGAGCAACACCAACAAACAATCAGTAAGCGTATCGAAGATGTCAAACTGAAACATTTTCAACTATAACTAAAAAACAACAGAAAGGATGAGTTACGATGATGAAGTTGATAAGGTTCATGGAATGGTTGAATGTGGAGAAGGATAGTGCCTAGCTGGAATGATGAAACGATCGGAAGGGGAAATTCTTTATGAAATTAAGTATATTATTTTTCAATATCTCTATTGTCAAACGCCCGGAGCATGAAATAGTCAAAGAAGAACTGCATAAACAACAAGTGCAGCGGAGATTGGAAAATATCAAATTAAAACAAATCAATTATTGATAGTAAGAAGGCGGGATCCAGAACTGATGGATCCCGCCTTCTTTTTACATTTCTTATCGAAACAGTTAATTACAATTAGAAAAAGCTTGGAATATCACTTTCCGCAGTCGGGTAGCCCCAGAGCACAGACTTCAAATCATGTTTCGTCAGCCCTTTTTGGATAGCTAATGTAAAGATATTAACGAGGTGCTCGGCTTCACTTGATAAAAAATGTGCCCCGAGAATTTCCCCTGTAGCAGGGTTCAGCAATATTTTCACATAAGCTCCTGGCTCTTTCGTTCGTTGGTACGTAAAAAATTTCGTGATGGTTTTTGACTCGGATTCGTATGGGATATTCTTTTCACGTGCTTCCTGCTGGCTTAATCCTACCGAAGCAAGTGCAGGGTAGGTGAAAACGATGGAAGGTACCGGTTTTTGTTCAGGGGCCATGGTTTCGTCATCCAGCATATGACTGACCAGGCGTGTTCCTTCTTCTCCTGCAGACGGGGTAAGTGGTGGAAGCCCGGTATCTGCACAGTCTCCCGCTGCGTATATGTGCTGGTGTGGCTTTGATTGCTGGTTTTCGTTCACTTTGATTCCTTGTTTCGAAAATTCGATACCCGCATTGGCAAGTTCCAGGTGATCGATATTGGGGGCTCGTCCAGCGCCATGGAACACCATATCTGCTTTTAATGCATGTTCGTGATTGAATTTTTTCACATCTATTTTATAACCGGAGTCGAGTTTTGTAACTTTTGTCACTTCGGTGCTGGTGTGGATTTCCACACCTAAATCTTTCGTGTGCTCGATCAGTTTGTTGGTCATCTCAAAATCATGATTTTCCAGAACGTTACGGCCACGATGGACAATGATGACGTCTTTTCCCAGACGTGCTGCCAGCTGAGCGAACTCAAACGAAATGTAGCCTCCTCCCACGAACAAAAGGCGGTCTGGCAATTCTTCCATCTCTAAAAATTGCTCACTGGTAACCAAATGTTCAAATCCCTCAAAAGGAAGGTCTGCTGGTTTGGCCCCAGTAGCTATCACTATATATTTAGCTGTCACATTGTGTTCCCCGATTTTTAAGGTGTGGGGATCCAGGAAGCTTGCAGTGCCATGGTATCGCCTGATTCCTAATGAGTTGAACTTCTCTTCTGTACCTTCAGGGATCGGTTCGGTGAATTTCTTTTTAAATGCCTGCAGGTCTTTCCAGTTTAAAGTTACGTCTCCATCTAATCCTAAACCTTTCACCCGTTTGGCATCGTCAACGATTTTACTGATTCCGGCCATCACTTTCTTCGGGTCACACCCACGCTGTGGACATGTACCACCGTATTGCCGTTCGTCAACAATAGCCACTTCCAGGCCGGCTTTCTGAGCTTTTGTTGCTACCGTACTGCCAGCTACACCGGTACCGATGACGATCACATCGTATGTAGTGTTCATGTTCCATCCCTCCAACAATCCTTTTAATAATAATCTACCCCTAAATGCCCAAGAAAAAACAGCTGCTACAGGTCTAAAGAGTTCATGAAACGTTAAAATTTCACCGTTCGGAAGGAAGATAACGGCTGTTATAATGAGGGAAATGCTGCTATGAATCATAACTTTACAAAATAAAGCAGATTTACGTTAGAATGACAGATAAGAAGAATTACCAATAGATGGGTCAAAGGGAAAGGATTGTTTTACTAATGAAATTCGATCGCAAACCAATTCCGGTAACGGATGCAGTAGCAAAAGTCATGGAGTATGAACAATTCGGTGGTTGGGAAGAGGTGGCTATCGACCAGTGTGAAAATAGAATCTTAGCCGAAGAAATTACCGCCTCACACCCAATCCCGCCTTTTAATAAATCACCTTATGATGGATTTGCACTTAAGGCAGAAGATACAGCTGAAGCCGGCTCGGACAAGCCTGTGACTTTCCGGGTCATCGAACAAGTGGGGGCAGGGCACCAGTCCAGCCGTGCGATTGAACAAGGGGAAGCCGTTCGCATCATGACTGGCGCAGAAATCCCGGAAGGCGCTGACTGTGTCGCCATGTTTGAAATCTGTCAGACCTTTGAAGAAGATGGTATGGATTATATGACGATCAAGCGGCAAATGGAAAAGGGACAGAACATCATCGAAAAAGGTTCGGAAACGTCACTCGGTGATGTGCTCGTTAACAAAGGGACACGAATTAATCCTGGCGTAAAAGCGTTGCTTGCAACCTTTGGTTATCCTACTGTGAAGGTGGGCAAAAAGCCGGTGATCGGATTGTTTGCGACAGGTACGGAATTACTGGATGTCGATGAAGACCTACAGCCGGGGAAAATCAGAAATTCGAACGCTTATATGATAGCTGCCCAAATCGAGCGGGCGGGCGGCCATGTAAAATATTATGGCAAGCTGGAAGATGATTTCGATACGTGTTATCAGGCTGTTTCCAGAGCTTTTTCTGAAGTGGATGCTTTAATTACTACAGGTGGGGTTTCTGTCGGGGATTTTGATTTAATGCCGGACATTTATGAAAAATTAGGCGCAGAAGTGTTATTCAATAAAATAGCCATGCGCCCGGGCAGTGTCACTACTGTAGCTGAGAAAGATGGCAAGCTATTATTTGGTCTTTCCGGCAACCCTTCTGCTTGTTATGTAGGGTTTGAATTATACGCATATCCGGTCATCCAGAGGTTTGCCGGAGTGGCAAAACCTTATCACCGGAAAATTGACGCTGTCCTCGGCAAAGATTTTCCAAAACCGAATCCATTTACGAGGTTTGTCCGTGGATTTATCCATTACGAAGACGGGAAAGTACTTGTAAGTCCCGCAGGTATGGACAAATCAGCAGTTGTCACTACACTGGCGAACACAGATGCACTAATTATGCTTCCTGGTGGCACAAGAGGCTTTGAAGCCGGGGATGCCGTCCAGGCGATTTTGCTTGAAGATCCTTCCGGTCAGGCAGCATTCGAATAGCTCCCTAACCAGGGGAGTAAAGGAGAAGTGATTTTATCATGACAGACACACAATATATCAGGGACCGGTTGAACCGCCCGATGAAAGACCTGCGGATTTCGGTCATCGACCAGTGTAACTTCCGTTGCACGTACTGTATGCCAGCCGAAATCTTTGGGGAGGATTATAAATTTTTACCGTTCAAAGAGCTGTTAAGCTTCGATGAAATCGTACGGCTGGTGGAGATTTTCGCTAAATTTGGTACGGAAAAAATCCGGATTACCGGAGGTGAGCCTTTACTCCGAAAGAATCTCGATCAGCTGATCAAACGGTTGTATGCGATTGACGGCATCAAAGATATTGCGATTACAACCAATGGTGTGTTTCTGACTAAACAGGCGAAGAAATTGAAAGAAGCAGGCCTCGATCGTGTTAACTTGAGCCTTGATGCGATAGAAGATGATGTGTTCAAAGAAATTAACGGCCGCGGAGTCAAGACAAAGCCTGTCCTCAAGGGGATTGAAGCAGCCCAGGAAGCAGGCCTGCAGGTAAAAATCAATATGGTTGTGAAAAAAGGATTAAATGACAGCCAGATCCTTCCTATGGCACACTATTTCAAAGGGACCGATGTTATCCTCCGGTTCATTGAGTTCATGGATGTCGGCAACCATAACGGATGGAACATGGACACCGTGGTTTCTAAACAGGAGATCGTTGACCGTATCAGCGCAGAAATGCCGCTTGAACCGGCAGAACAGAATTATTATGGGGAAGTTGCTTCCCGTTACCGCTATGTAGATGGCGGAGGAGAAATCGGGGTCATATCTTCCGTGACGGATTCCTTCTGCGGAAGCTGCACGAGAATCCGCTTGTCTGCGGATGGGAAATTATATACGTGCCTGTTTGCGACCACAGGCTATGATATCAAAACACCACTGCGTGAACATGCCAGCGACCATCAACTGATACTTGAATTAATCAAGCTATGGAGTGGGCGGACAGACCGCTATTCGGATGAACGCGCAGAAGGCAAGCCGCTCAAACGGGAAAAAATCGAAATGTCCTACATCGGCGGGTAACACCTTTTTCTATCACACGGTAATAACACAAAAAAGCTTAGAGCACCTATAAGGCTCTAAGCTTTACTTATGAAGCACACAACTCCATACATTATGCTGCCTGTTTCATTATTTTGGGATGAGAAAGGAGGTCCGGGAAAATCACTCGCTTTCCATGGGCATGTGGTGAGCTTCCTCAGGCTTCGCCTTGCGGGATCTCACCGCTCATGTTCATCCCATAGGAGTCTCGCAATTTCCCGGACCTCCTTACGTTTGTGAGGGAACAAAAACATCAGTTTGAAGGCTGACAAATATAGTAAAAGATCACTAAGAAACAGTGGTTACTATCCAGAATATTGTTCATTAGCCAATTGTTAAGACATGAATTAGAACAATGTGGTTCCGTATGCTACCAAAGGCAGTGGGGGAGGGAAATAGCGAGACTCCTGCGGGAAAGGATAGACTGGCAAGACCCCGCAGAGCTTTTGCTCGAGGAGGCTTGCTGTCTTCCCCGCGGAAAGCGAGTTATTTCCCGTACCCATTATTTAGATTTTAGTAACGGAACCAGGCGCCTTTGCCCAGCGTTCCATCAGTTACTCTACTTATCCAAAATTATAAATTTTTTTGCTGAAAGAAGGCTACTATTCTATAATGAAGTCAGATACATAAAGTGGGAGTGAATGGGATGAAGACGTTCAAGCTGGTTTCCCTTGATTTAGTCGAAGAAAAAGCGGAGGACATCACACAGCGAAGGATCAAGCTGATTGACGGTCTGATCATCAACCGGGAAGATGATAAAGGACGATGGGTGATCGAAGCCTACGTAGACCAAAGTTATCAATCTTTTTTTGAGGAATATGTCAAAAGTGAAGAAGAGTTGCTGGTCCAGGTGAAAATCACGAAAGAAACGAACCAGCCCGCCACCTTCTTAGTGAAGGCGATCGACACGAACATTATCAGTGATAACATGAATGTTCTGTTCATGGGTACGATCGTCGACCGCAGGCAGGACCAAATTGAAAAAACATTGAAGCTGCTGATTGAGGAAGGCTATCAGGGAGAAGAGCTCCTCGAAGCGTTTAAGAAACGTGGCAGTAACAACAATAAAAACTGAGTCAATTATATCGGCTGTATGTCCAAACAAAAACCCTGCCATTGGCAGGGTTTTTTGCATTGTCTAGTTTTTAACGCCCAGACACTCGCGACATAAGCAACCCGTATTGCCTATGGAGAGAACGCCTTCCTCCAGCCGTTTTGCTTATATTCGTGTCATTCAGCGCGCTTGTGCTTTTCTTAATTTACGAACCCACGGGCTGTCGGGCATACTCGTATGCTTCCAGCAGCAAATCGACAAAATGGACAGCGCGCATCTTATCCGTCAATCCTTCCCGTTCAATGCCAAGTTTCATTTGCAAAAGGCATCCCGGGTTGGCGGTAACTATGGTCTTCGCCATGGTATCCTGCACCTGTTCCATTTTATAATCAAGAATCTGCATGGACATCTCTGACTCGACGATATTATAAATGCCGGCAGAGCCGCAGCACCGGTCAGCATCTTTCATTTCTTTGTATTGTACCCCTGCGATTGATTGCAGCAATTGCCGGGGTTCCAGGAAAGTCTTCTGGACGTTTTTCAAATGACAGGAATCCTGGTAGGTGATGATCTGATCTGGCAGTTCAAGCGGAAGTTGATCAAATTCCAATTCAGTCAATACGCTTGATATATCTTTGATTTTAGCGGCAAATGCTGCTGCACGTGATGCCCATTCCGGATCATCCTTTAATAAGTGATCATAATCGGTAAGAAACGCACCACAGCCGCCTGCATTGGTGATGATGTAATCGGCTCCTGATGTTTCAAAAGCGGCGATATTCCGTTTAGCAAGTTCTTTTGCCTGCTGTTTTTCCCCGCTATGGCCGTGCAACGCCCCGCAGCAGGCCTGGCTTTCAGGAATCACGATTTCACATCCGGCATACTGCAATAGTTTCATGGTGGCATCATTGGTCGCCATGAACATGGAATCCATCAGACACCCGGAAAAGAAGGCAACTTTTTTCTTTTGCGGGATGAGAGAAGGTAAATGACCCGGACGATTCTTCAGCTGTTTTAATGAAGGTACTTCCGGAAGCACTTGTTCCATTGTCCTTAAGTTTTCCGGCAAAAACTTCATGAGACCTGTGCGGCGGGCGGCCTTCTGTAAACCGCTCCGCTGGTAAAAACCTAACAGGCCGGTCATCGTTCTCATGCGGCTTTGGTTAGGGAATAATCTTTTGAAAGCGATGTTCCGAATTGCTTTTGTAGAAGCGGATAACTGATGATTCTGATAGATGATATCCCTTGCCTGTTCAAGCAGGTGGCCGTAATTGACTCCTGAAGGACATACGGGCTCGCAGGCCCGGCAGCCGAGACACATGTCTAGTGACCGTTTCACATCTTCATCCGGTTCAATATCGCCATCGACGACCGCTTTCATCAACGCAATCCGGCCACGAGGGGAGTGTGCTTCGTCATACCCGCTCTCGATATAAGTCGGGCAGCTCGGAAGACAAAAACCACAGCGCATACAATTAAGCAGTTCATCGTAATCCATTTTGTCCTGGAATTCTGTCTGAATCCGTTTCTTTTCTTGTGTTGTGATCATGGCTGTACCACCACGCGTTTCCGTTCCGACTTGGCAAAAACTTTTCCTGGATTCATGATGTTGTTAGGGTCGAAAGCCTGCTTGATCCCTTTCATTGCGGCAATTCCTTCTTCTCCGAGTTTCAAGTGGAGGTATGGGGACTTCATGGCGCCTACGCCATGCTCGCCGGTAATCGTACCTCCAAGCTCGACCGCTTTATGAAAAATTGCTTCGAAAGCCTGCTCAACCCGATGGATTTCATCCTCATTCCGGACATCGGTCAAGCAGGTGGGGTGGAGGTTGCCATCACCGGCATGGCCGAAGGTGCAGATTTCCACGTTATATTCCCTGGCAATGTCATTAATCGCCCGCACCATTTCTGCGATTTTCGAGCGGGGGACTGTCGCGTCTTCCAAAATCGTCGTTGGCTTCAAGCGCGCCAACGCAGATAGCGCTGTCCGTCTTGCTGTCCGCAGCGCATCCGCTTCAGCTTCCGATTTTGCGACATCGACTTGGATCGCCTGTTTTTCTCGGCACAGCGCAGCGATTTTCGCGATGTCCCGTTCAACGACTTCTTCCGGACCATCCTGTTCAATCAATAATACCGCTTCGATATCGGTAGGAAGTCCGATTTGGGCAAATTCTTCGACTACCTTCAGGGTAGGCCGGTCGAGAAATTCCAGCGTGGTTGGAATAATACGGTGAGCAATAATGCTTGACACGGCTTCTGCTGCCGCTTCAATATCCTCATATAATGCAAGCATCGTCTTTTTCGTCTCCGGCATCGGGACTAATTTCAACGTTGCTTCCGTAATCACTCCAAGCGTCCCTTCCGAACCTACAAACAACCGGGTCAAATCATATCCAGCCACATCTTTGGCAAGCTTCCCGCCGGTACGGATGATGTCACCATTGGGCAAAACTACTTCAAGCCCCATCACGTAGTCTCTGGTTACGCCATATTTCAAGCCCCGGAGACCGCCCGAATTCTCGTTCAGGTTTCCTCCCATCGTTGAGATTTTCATGGAAGAAGGATCAGGAGGATAAAACAGCCCTTTCGCTTCGACGGCATGGATCATATCAAGCGTGATCAACCCAGGCTGGACGGTGATCGTCAGGTTTTCTTCGTCAATCTCTATGATATCCTGCATATGCTTGAACAGCAGCACGATCCCTCCCTCCATAGGGGTAGTGCCAGCGGACAGGTTCGTTCCTGAACCGCGTGGGACAACTGGTACTTCGTTGTCATTGCACAGCTTCAATACGGATGCAACTTCTTCGGCATTCCTTGGAGCTACGACCGCATCTGGCATCGACTGGAACTGTGGCGTAGCATCATAAGAATATACAAGCAGGCTGGCTTTGTTATCCTGAAAATTTTCCGGTCCGACAATAGCTGTAAGTTGGCTTTTTAATGTTTCGTTTAACATAAAAAAACTCCCTCAATAGAATGGTTACTTCCATTATAAGAAATGCAGGAGCTGACAGCTATATAGGAATGTACAAAAATTAAGCCCTTACATGCTTTTCTTTTGTTTGTTCCTCCAAAAAATATAACCCCATATAAAGTGTCATTAAATCGCGGAATACTTTGGGATCAAGGGAGGTAAGTGACTCTATTCGTTTGAACCGGTAATGGATGGTATTAATATGTACATGCATATCTTCTGCGGCAGCTTTTATTTTCAAATCGTTCTTAAAATAAATATCCAGGGTATCGATCAAATCTTTCTCGCCTTTGATGCGTTCAATCGTCCTCGTAATGAAATCCACACGTGTAGCATGACTGATTTCCTGAAGACACATCTCGAGTCCTAACTCCTCATCAAAAAATATTCCGTCATTTTTATCAGCGACCAGTAACGCGCGTTCCGCCTGTTCATAAGAAAGGTTAACTTCTTCTTTGGAAACGGGTTGACCAATTCCTGCCGTCATCGTTATCCCATATCGCTTCTCCAGTTCCTGTTTCCATTTTAAAAAAGAAGACTTGCGTTGTGCTGCCCAAGTAGCAGCTTCATCAGAAGTCATGGCCACTTCAAGAAGGACATAACGATCGCTGCCTAAACGGGCGAAAATATCATTCTTCGTAGGCAGTAAGCGGGATTTTAAAAAATCTGTGACCACTGTTTCCTTGTCAGCATTCATGTTCCGAAGATGGATGATGGTACTCCTTCTCGGTAAAGACAAATCAATGCCAAGCATATCCGCCCGTTCCTGGAAATTTTCAGAGTCCGTGTGCTGGTGAATCCAGTCGAATACCAAGCCTTCAATCGCACGGGTTTTCCATTCCATTTGTTCTTTATAATAATTTTCGTGGATCAATAGTTCGGTCATTTTTTTTAAGAGAGATCCGAAAGGGGTTACTTTTTCCGGATTACCTGTTATGCCAATCACCCCTACGACATCATGTTGAAACATGATAGGCAGATTAATGCCGGCCCTGACACCTTGCAGCTGGGATTCGTCCTGCTCTGTCAAGAGGACATTTCTTTTTTCACGGGAAGCAATCATAGCTCCTTCATGAAATCTTCCTATTCGATCACGAGCGGTACTTGCGATGATATTCCCTTTTGTATTCACAATGATGAAGTCCTCATCCATCAATTTTCTGACTTCCTGTAAAATCCTTTGCGCTAAAGCTTCCGATAAGAACATATTCTACCTCCTAACAGACTGCTGCTTCCATTTTACCTTGAATTTTTAAGAAAAACCCAGACATTCCGGACAATTTTTGGCGAATGTCTAGGAAATTTCTGCAGCACACTGCTATAATGGGTAGAAGATTCTTTAAAGAGCAGGCGCAGCTAGTCGACAAAGGAGAAACATTATGAAAATCAGGAAAAGGAACTTACGATCAATCAATAACTTGTCCCCATTCAAATTGATCGCTTTGTTCTATTTATTTGCCGTTACGGTATCCTCACTTTTATTGGCTATGCCAGTTGCGCATCAGCCGGGTGTGGAACTATCATTCATCGATATATTATTTACTGCAGTCAGTGCTGTCAGTGTGACCGGCCTTAGTGTCATTACAGTAGCTGATACCTTCAGCACGACCGGAATCATCCTCCTTGCTTTTGTACTTCAGCTTGGTGGAATAGGCGTGATGAGTATCGGTACAGCGATCTGGATGCTTTTAGGAAAAAAAATCGGTCTCAAGGAACGCCGGTTGATCATGACCGATCAGAATCAAACCTCGTTCCAGGGAGTCGTCCGATTGATCCGCCAGATAATTGGCGTTGTTCTGTTGATTGAATTTGTTGGTTTTCTCACACTCGGAACCTACTTCTTACAATATCACCCTCCCGGGGAAGCCTATCTTCATGGGTTTTTTGGAGCTGTCAGTGCCATGACCAACGGTGGCTTTGATATCACAGGAGCTTCGCTGATCCCTTACAAGGATGATTATTTTGTCCAATTCATCAACATGCTGCTGATTATAGCTGGTGCCATCGGTTTTCCGGTGTTGATTGAAGTGAAAGAATACCTTTTTAAAAATACAGGACCCGGAGAGACGAAACGGTTTTCGTTATTTGCGAAATTGACTTCGTTTACTTTTTTGATGCTGGTCATTTTTGGAATGGTGATGATCATCTTATTTGAATTCAACCATTTTTTTGCTAATAAAAATTGGCATGAAATTTTATTCTATGCCCTCTTCCAATCGGTGACAACGCGAAGCGGAGGCTTGTCGACAATGGATGTCGGCCAACTGACAGAGCAGACGAAACTGTTCCTTTCATCCTTGATGTTCATTGGTGCCTCACCAAGCAGTGTCGGGGGTGGTATCCGGACGACTACTTTTGCTTTACTGGTCATTTTCATGCTTACTTATGCCAGGGGCCAGACGCGCGTACGGGTGTTCCGGCGCGAGATTCATGACGATGATTTGATTAAAGCGGTTGTCGTTACCATCATGGCGGTTATGATTTGTTTTGTTGCTGTTGTCGCATTGACAATCACAGAGCCGTACACCATAGGAGATATTCTTTTTGAAGTGACCTCGGCCTTCGGTACGGTCGGATTGTCCACCGGCATTACTCCAGGGTTATCGACGTTTGCCAAGTTTGTACTGATGTTTCTCATGTTCATCGGACGAATAGGCATATTGACTTTCTTATTTACATTGAAAAAAGAAAAAAAGAAGACGGGAAATTACCACTACCCGAAAGAACGGATCATCATCGGTTAAAACACAAAAAAAGCGCCTCCTATATAAAGGAGTGCGCTTTTTTGCGCTTTTCAGTGCGATGATTAGCAGTAGAATGCTGCTCCTACAATGATGAGCAAGATAAACAACACTACAATCAACGCGAAGTTGCTGCCGTAGGCACCTCGACGTCCGTAAGGGTAACAATGGTACATTAAAAGCTCACCTCCTCGGTTGGTACACTGATACTATATGCAACCGGGAGTTTCGCGTATGGTCATTCACCCAGATTTAGTTATTTATCTTGTATCAATCTGTCTGGTAAGAAGCATCATGGGTGGGATGAGAAAAGTTTTTCCGCTTAGCGTAATAATTTTCTTCCATGAGCTTCCGATTATGAGAAGTGTTCCAGCCGATATCGTTGGTTTCGTGCACCCATTCGTCACCAGACATGACAGCCGGATCGATTTCTTCACTCCAATGGTTGAGTGGAGAATTCATGGAATCATAGTAGCTGTCTCCGATCGTGACACCATAGGGGTTGACGAAAGGGGCTTTCCTTTTTTTCTTTTCAATGTTTGGTGCATTGATTTGATGAGGAAACGAGGTGAATTCATCCATTTGTCGCTCGATATTTTGTTCACGCATTAGACATCCCTCCTTATCCCTATCTTTCCCAGTAAGAAAAGGATTATGAAAAATTCACTCGCGTTTCTAAAAGACTGAATTTGTAAAATCTCAATGTTAATTTACATTTAAGTTCCCTTTTGCTGAAGACTCATTTTTGAAACTTTAGATTGCGTTTATGGTGGCTGGGAAAACGGATCGCTTTCCGTGGGCATGTGGTGAGCTTCCTCAGGCTCCGCCTTGCGGGATCGCACCGATCATGTTCATCCCATAGGACCCAAATTATATCGAAATCGAGTCTTCCACAATCCGGTCTTGTTGTTGAATAGGCCTCTTATGGCAAACTCCATCAGGAGAAAAGTAACTGCTGTTATATGTCAAAAAGATAAATGATACCCTGTTATAATGCCGAATATACATAGCTGATTTGAGGTGTAGTATAAGTTTTAAATGAAAAATTGCTACAGTTATGACCTTTGTCACATACAGAACGCTCATAGGTTTTTATAATGGATGGAGAATCAATCCACGTCACTTAAAAAGCAAAGGGGGATCCTATGTCAATTTTGCCCACTACTAATGAACTTGGATTTTTTGAAATCCGCTTAGAATCGATCGGCGGACTAGGTGCCAATCTGGCTGGAAAAATGCTTGCAGAAGCCGGTGTATTAGGCCATGGTTTAAACGGTTCAAACTTTTCGTCTTATGGTTCCGAAAAGAAAGGGACGCCAGTCAAAGCATTCATTCGTTTTTGTGAACCTGAGGTTGAAATCAGAGCCCATTCACCAATTGAAGAGCCGCATGTGATCGGTGTATTCCATGAAGCGTTATATAAAACTGTCGATGTTGTCAGCGGGCTGCAAGCAGATGGCGTGGTTCTGGTAAATAGTGAACGCGATATAGAAGCTGTCAGGGAAGAGCTGGAACTCGATCACGGTACGTTAGCGGTCGTTGACGCCATGAGTATCGCTGTCGAAGAAAATACGCGGATCAATACCGCCATGCTTGGTGCACTTTACCGCGTACTCGGATTTTTAGATGCGGATAAGATGCGTGATGTCATCCGTGAGACGTTTGGTAAAAAGTATCCGCACTTAGTCGATGCTAATATCCGGACATTCAATCGTGGCTACGAAGAAGTCAGCTTTAAAAGCTATGAAGTACCTGAAGGAGCAGAACAGAAACCATTCGAACGTCAGCCATCACGGTTGGGATATGAAACCCAGGAAATCGGTGGTGTGATTACCTCCCAGGCGAATAGTATTGAAAAAGACTTGAGTGGATCGAGACAAGGATTTTTACCGGCCTTCGAGCAGGAGAAATGCATCAACTGCACACACTGTGACACGGTGTGTCCTGATTTCTGCTTTGTATGGGAAGAAGGAGAGGACAAACGGGGCCGGAAACAGATGTTTTTGCAGGGAATTGATTACCAGTATTGCAAAGGGTGCCTGAAGTGTGTCGAAGTCTGCCCGACAAGTGCTTTGACGGAAATTAGAGAGACGATCGGTTACAGTGATGAGCACCGCGTGAAGCAGACGTTCCCCTACGTGGAAGGAGTGGTGAAATGAATCATGTCATAACAGAAAAAGAAAAATCACAAGCCCCTGCAGGTCAGCAGGTAAGCTTTGAATCAGGCAATGAAATGGCTGCAAAGGCTGCTGCACAGATTAACTACCACATTATGGGATATTTCCCGATTACCCCGTCCACAGAAATTGCCCAATATCTTGATCAGATGAAAGCAAGAGGCGAACATGAAATCAAACTGATTCCTGCCGATGGCGAGCATGGTTCTGCAGGTATTTGTTACGGAGCGGCGGTAAGTGGCGCCCGTGTCTTCAATGCTACCAGTGCCAACGGCTTTTTATTCATGCTGGAGGAACTGCCTGTACAGTCGGGCACTCGGTTCCCGATGGTATTAAACCTCGTCACCCGTGCAGTGAGCGGTCCCCTTGATATCCGCGGGGATCATTCTGATTTGTATTTTGCTCTCAATACCGGCTGGGTAATTTTAACAGCAAGTACACCGCAAGCAGTCTATGACTTGAATATCATGGCGTTAAAAGTAGCAGAACATCATGATGTGCGCCTTCCAGTAATCGTTGCTTATGATGGATTTTTCACCTCCCATCAGAAACGGAAGGTCCTTTCATTCCAAAACAGGGAAGTCGTATCAGACTTCATCGGCGAACGTCCAACTGATTTTCCAAACGCAGTGGATAAAGAAAATCCGGTTACTATCGGAGCCCATATGAATGGTGATGATCTGATCCATAATAATTACCAGCAGTCGGAAGCCATGTATCGGGCAGAGCATGTATTTGAAGAAATCCAGGAAGCCTATGAAAAGCTTTCCGGAAGAGCGTATCCTGCCATTGAAACGTACGAAATGGAAGACGCAGAGGCTGCGGTCTTTTTAATCAACTCTGCTGCCGAGACGGCGAAAGACGTGGTCGATCGTTATCGCAAGCAAGGAAAGAAAGTCGGTGTAATCAGTCCGAATATGATTCGTCCTTATCCGAAAGAAGCTGTCAAACAGGCGCTGAAACATGTCAAAGCAGTGCTTGTCGGTGAGCGTGCCGATAGTTATGGAGCCAATGGGGCGAATATGACACTTGAAATCAAAGCGGCCTTGCAGGAAATGGCAGGTCAGCAGCCAGTTGTTTTGAGTCGGGTCTTTGGTGTTGGAGGAAAAGACTTTTATGAAAAGGATGCTGAAGTATTTTTTGATGAAGCGTTAGAAGCTGCGGAAACATCCGTCGCGGTGAAACCATTCGATTATTATGGCATCCATGCCGGCGATCCAAAAAAACGGCTGCTCCCTATCATAGAGCCACAGCATTCCGGATCTTATGATTCGGGGCTGATTAAAGTCACCCATGATGAAACAACCGATAAATTAAAGGTGAAAGTGCCGCCGCTCCGGCAGCTGATGAATAAACCGAAGCGGATTGCTTCAGGCCATGGCGCCTGCCCTGGCTGTGGTATCTTTCCAGGACTTGAACTATTTTTTAAAGGTATCGAAGGGGATGTCGTGGTCTTATTCCAGACAGGATGCGGTTATGTAGTCAGTGCTGCCTACCCACACTCCTCCCATAAACAGACGTTCATCCATAACCTGTTCCAGAACGGTGCAGCTACATTATCAGGGACAGTGGAAGCTTTTTATGAAATGAAACGTCGCGGGGAAGTAGAAATAGAAGATGATTTTACCTTTGTCATGGTTACCGGTGATGGAGGAATGGATATCGGCATGGGTTCTGCCATCGGTACTTCGTTAAGGAACCATGGCATGATCATCCTGGAGTATGACAACGAAGGGTATATGAATACAGGATCGCAAATGTCTTATTCAACGCCAATCGGCCATATGACATCCACATCCAATATCGGTAAAGAACAAAAAGGGAAGACCTTTCATCATAAGGATACCCCGCAGATTATGGCAGCAACGAACATTCCTTATGTATTTACCGGCACCGAAGCTTACCCGCAGGACTTGATCAAAAAGGCGGCTAAAGCTCAGTGGTATGCAAAGCACGAAGGCCTGGTCTATGGCAAACTCCTGATCACTTGTCCGTTAAACTGGAAAAGTGAAGAGCGTTATGGTCAGACCATCATCAAGGCGGCCGTGGATTCCTGTTTCTTCCCGTTATATGAAGTGGAAAAAGGGAAAACGGCTATCACTTATAATCCGGAAGCAAAGAATAAACGCGAGCCGGTCAGTGAATGGCTCAAATATCTTGGCAAAACGAAGCATTTACTCAAGCCGGAAAACGAAGCAATCTACCATGAATTTGAGGAAGAAGTGGAAAAGCGCTGGAACCGGTTAAAAGCAAAACATGATTGTAAATATCTCTAATTCCAAGTCCCGGTATTACCGGGGCTTTTTGTATTTTAATTAAGTTTAAAGTATAAGAATACTAAGGCATTCGATCTAACTTCTTGGGACAATCCATGTTTTCTAACATGAGAAGTACTGGCGAAAAATATAATGAATAAAACATACACACGAAAGAAGAAGGAGGGGGAGGAATGAGGATAGAAACCTTTCGTATAGCTGGCACAAACAGAGCTATAGTTTTCAACGCCTCCGAAAGAAAGACAACAATCACGGTGGATGAAAGGAAATATGACCTTCAACCAGCTGAATGGATGCATATTAAGGAATCCATCGAAATCGGTGGCAGCAACATAACGGTCTCTGCGGATTGTTTCTATTGTATTTTTGAACAAGAAGGTAATCTAGAGTTGAGGTCCTATCCGCTTATGAAGCCTCCAAAAGAAGAAGCTTCCCTGCAAATCATCCATACGGGAACTGGCAGTCTTAAAGCAAAAGCCAGATACGGGGATGCCTTTCCACCGCTGGATGCCGGCAATGCGACAAATCCAATCACATTATATGTACCAATGGATGTAGTGATTGATTTTTATGAACCTGCCGAACAACTAAAAGGAACTTATCATTATGTGACAGAAGAAGACCAGGTAGGCATATTACTCTATACTGGTTCATGTCTCTATTTTATCGAAGTCTTTCCTCCTCATTAACTGGGACGATAAAAGGCGATTCTCCTGTTCGGGGAATCGCCTTTTATGGGGGTTTGTGATGGCTCTTAGAAGTTATTGTCTGCATCGGTTATGCCGCTGGAGCGGTTTTTGTTTCTTTTTTAGTTGTATATTGGTGGATATAAGGGATGACCCAGCGATCCAAACCAAACTTAGCTGCGTTGAATCCAGCTGCTGCAATGAACACGGTCAACAATACCATCTGAGCATTGGTGCTGACAGTTCCACTGAACAGGAAGGCGAAGTTCATTGCTAATCCCATGATTGCTGCGAAGTTAGTGAAAATACCTAGAATAAGTGCGATCCCTACTAATACTTCACCCCACATGACAAGGAATGTAAAAATTTCTGCGTTAGGAAGAGCTACACCTTCAAGGAAACTTGCCCACCAGCCCTGTACAGCAGGGTGTTCACCAGATGCTTTGCCGATAGCTCCCTGGATAAAGCCGGCAGAATCGAAGCCTCCGCCTGTCAACTTACCCCAGCCTGCAGTCAGCCACGCATAGCCTAGGTAGACCCGGATAACTGTCAAAATTACAGCCGCCACATTGTTTTCTCTTAAAAAGTTATTAATCATGATTCCCACTCCTTAAATAGGATTTTATTTTGTTCAACATTTCACATGATGTGGTAAAAGAAGAACACCTTAGCCGGCTTTTGTGTTGGTGTTATCTTTTACAGTTACATCATATCACCTTTTTTAAGATTTGCGGTAACTTTGTGATAGATTTCACATTTTAGCAATAAAGTTATGGCAAAGATGTGAAAAACAGGATTTTTTAGCACCTGCAGTTTTAGACCAGGCATAGGAATTTGCTTGATTTAGACAGCAAACGCAGGTAAAATCTTAATTGACATACCTTTCGCTACTGATATAGTACCAGCTTAAGGTGAATTACTAATACTTATTGTTATAGCGTACACTACAAAAAGAATGGGTCATCGAGCTATTGTAGAAAATCTGGAGGTGAAGCAGCATGTGGGAAGTTACATTTTTTATTATTTCTGCACTTATCCTATTATTGAACATCGGATACTGTATCTTTGATCACGGTTAATAAGTAAAGAAGCCAACAAACACGAAGTAGTTCAGCTTTGAAGTACAAATCTTCACTTGTACTTTCAAAGCTGAACTACTTTTTTATTTCCACAAAGGCTCTTTTAACATTATATTGATTTTTCCTAAGAGACTTCTTCAAAAATAGGGCCGGAAAGTCGAAGACTTGATTCCGAGATATTGTTGGAGTTTAGGGGCTCCGGGAAACGATTCGCTTTCCGTGGGCGTGTGCTGAGTCTCCTCAGGCTTCGCCTTGCGGGGCCTCAGCGATCCCGCATATCCCACAGGAGTCTCACCGTTTCCACTACGCCCCTTTGCTATAAAAGTTTCTTTGAAATCACTTTACTACAATTCGCTCTGGGTGTTATAAATAACGCTCAAACACTCATAGTAGCGCTTTTTGGGAATGGTCTCATTGTATTTAAGAGGGTGGTTTCGTTACTCTATTTATGGTAATGGGGACTTGGAAATGGCGAGACTCCTGCGGAAAGGATAGACTGGCAAGACCCCGCAGAGCTTTTAGCTCGAGGAGGCTTGCCGTCTTCTCCGCGGAAAGCGAGTTATTTCCAAGTCCCCATTTCTCTACCCAACTATCTCGAAACTAAGTATTCAAGTAAAGGGAGCTTATCTGTAAAAGCAACACTAAGATAGTCATTAAAAATAAATGTTAAAAACATAACACCACTTTATCACCCCTTTCGATTATAAAGTTGAAAGGAGGTGAGGGACATGGCAGTAACAAGCGAAAAAGTAAGTTCCCAGCTGCAAATGGTACTTGAAAATGGTCAGGATGAACGAGGAAACTTCATTTTCAAGAACAAGAACTTCAACAATGTAAAGACTGGAGCGACTGCAGACGAGCTGTACACGGTAGCGAAAGCATTAGAACCATTGCAGCAACGCGTGCTTTATGCAATTGAGCGTAAAGACGACAACAAAATCATGAACATTTAACGAGTAAAAATTTTGTGAAGAAAGGAGGGAGATCATGAAGAAATTAGAATTGAAATTTCAGAATGAGGAAGATAAGACAGTGACCATCACTCTAGACGAGCCGGTAGAACCTGCTGATCCAGCACTAATCAATGCTGCCATGGATGCTATCCTTACTGCTAATTGCTTTTATTCCAGTGGCGGGGATTTAGTAGCCAAGAAAGAAGCGCGTATCGTCGAACGAAATGTCGTAGATATCCAGCTGTAAATTTGAAGAGGTTGTCCGGCAGGGCAGCCTCTTTCAATTCGAAAAGGAGGGGGAGACTAGAGATGGACAATTGGGTGGCTTTATTGACCGATGTCGGTTTCCCAATCGCGGTCACATTCTACTTGCTGCACCGCGTAGAAGGAAAACTTGATATCATGATCGAAACATTGCACCATTTGCCAGAAAAAATGAATCCTTAAGAACAAAAGCGCAAGCGCCTTGCTCACCCCCGACAAGCTTAAGTCAAGCCTCGCCGTGACGTTTTTTGTACTTTCATTCCAATTAAGTTTAATAAAGGTTTAAAGTATAAGTAAAACTAAGGCTTTCGCCATTGGCGATAATCCAAGTTTTTCTAATCACAGAGAGGACTGACTTAAGACCTCGAGGGGGTAGGCGCTGGAGCTGGATGCGGCCCACTGTAAAAAGTTATCACTAGAAGAAAACCATCCTGTCGAAATAACAGGATGGTTTTTAACTGGTACTTTTCTTGCTAATTAACGGGTCATTTCCCATTCTTTGAACGGATAAATCACGAGTTCAGACCTGCCGATAATTTCACTTTCTTCAATAAACCCCAGTCCGTTACGGCTGTCTTTACTGATGGAGCGGTTATCTCCCATTACGAAATAATGCCCATCCGGAACTTTTACAGGACCGTAATTGATCGTTCCTTCAATAGAGGTTTGATCAAGATAATCCTGGTTCTGCTTCTCCCCGTTGATATAAAGTTTGTGATCTTTCACTTCGACAACATCGTTAGGGAGGGCAATGATGCGTTTGACATAACTTTTCACCGGACGGTGGATAATGACGATTTCTCCATAAGCCGGCTCTTCCAGATAATAAATGATTTTATTGAACATGACACGTTCCCCGCTCTCCAGCGTGGGGTTCATGCTCGCACCCTCGACGATGGAGGTGGCGAAGAAAAAAGTACGTAATAGGAATGCAAGTACAATAGCGATGATGATGGCCTTGAGCCATTCCCACCATTCATTCTTAGCTTCTTCTGACAATCTTGATCTTCCCTTCTTAATGATAGCCGATTGATGATTTCTCTTCTTGCTATTCAAGAAGAGGTGAATGAGATTGTGCTATGAAGCTCAAGAGTTTTTGGCTTCATCATTCCTTATTTTAACACATTTGTAAGCATTCATGAGTATCATAACTTTTATATTTGAAACATCCTGTGAATTTCCAGCACAAAGAAAGTATTACGAGCATAAGATTAATTTTACGAGCAATTCCACCAAAGTAGAACAACTATTTTTGACGACATTTGTCTAGTTTTGCGATATCGTTTACAAAGAAATTTTTTTCGGGCATAATTTATCTCGGTGAAAAAATTGTTTCTGGAGGTATCATTTTGGTGGAACTAACAGATAAGGATGTAAATTTGAAGGATCTAGAAGGGAAAATCAATCTTTCCCAGAAGAAAATGCTGACGTTGGCCGATCAATACGGGAGAGATAGTCTATATACGATCCAGGAAAGTCAAGCCTTAGATACACTGATCATGGAATATATGAGGCGTAAGAAAAAAATCAGCTAAAGGTGAAGCGGATACGGCGTGTCAATCCCCTTCTGCTATGGTACACTATTTTTAAACCAAAGCAGGGATTGGAGGTAACCTGGTGTCCACTTTCAATGAAGCCGATCAACTTCTTGTCAAAATCGAGCGCTTGCGCAAAAGAATGACCAGGGTTGCCCTATTAGAAGGCTTTACAAGCCCTGAATCGATCCGGATCAGCCAAGAGCTGGACGAGCTTTTGAACACCTACGACAAATATAAACATAAATATAATAAATCATAAAGAAGCTGTCCCCATTCCACGCTTAGGGGAGAGCTTCTATATTCTTTAAGAAAGTTTACACTTTGATAATGGATTAAAGTATAAATGCTCTTGCTGTAAGTATTTGGCGCCGCCAATTTTTTTAATGTTATTCCCTTCCTAAGATTTGATATGATAGGGGAAAGGGAAGGAGTGGTGTAGATGAAGATTGGTTTTGTCGGTACCGGAGTCATGGGGAAAGGTATGATTGGTAAGTTGCTGGCCAAGAATTTTGAGGTATGTATACATACACGGACGAAAGCGAAGGCGGAAGCTTTGATAGAAGCCGGCGCAGAATGGTGCGAAGATTTGGAGACGCTTACAGAGAGAAGTGACACCGTTATTACCATCGTTGGTTATCCGTCTGATGTCGAAGAAGTTTATTTTGGGGAAAATGGTTTGTTAGCCTACGCCCGTCCAGGCATGTACCTGATTGATATGACAACCTCGACACCTACCCTGGCAGAGAAAATTGCTGTTGAAGCTGACGAAAAGCAGGTAAAAGCGTTAGATGCTCCTGTATCCGGTGGGGATATAGGTGCAAGAGAAGGCAAGCTGTCCATCATGGTCGGCGGTGAAAAGGCTGCCTTTGAAGCAGTGAAACCCGTATTTGAAGCCATGGGAACGAATATTGTTTACCAGGGAGAAGCAGGCGCCGGGCAGCATACGAAAATGTGCAACCAGATTGCGATTGCTTCCAATATGCTTGGTGTAGCGGAAGCTATCGCTTACGCAGAGAAATCCGGGTTGTCGCCTGAAAATGTATTAACAAGCATAACGACAGGAGCAGCAGGAAGCTGGTCACTGAGCAATCTGGCGCCCCGTATGATTGCCGGAGATTTTGCACCTGGATTTTATATCAAGCACTTTGTGAAAGATTTGCGGATAGCTATTGAAGAAGCAGACCGGATGGGAATGGAACTTCCGGGTCTCAAGCTGTCGGAATCCATTTATGAGCGGCTGATTGAACTCGGTTATGAAGACAACGGAACACAGGCCATCTATAACTATTACCAATAAGTAAAAAGCCGCTGGGGAGTAAGCTCTGCCAGCGGCTTTTTTGACTTTTTTCTAGTAAACACTTTTTATTTCTAGTATCTCACTCATTTGTCTAGTAAAAAATCTAACTCCCGTACATTAGCTTTGTCTCTTTAAACTACATTTCAAACAAGCTCACTTTCCCATAAAAGCCGCTAGCCGGTCCATTCCTTTTTCCAGCGTTGCCATGTCATAGGCATAGGACAAGCGCATATATCCTTCCCCGTATTCAGAAAAAGCATCCCCAGGCACCAATGCCAAGCCAGCTTCACGTACTAATTCTATACCAAGGTCAAAAGAGCTCAGTCCCGCTTTAGCAAGTTTCGGAAAAATATAAAATGCCCCGCCAGGCTGAACGTAATCAAGCCCCATGTCATCCATCCGTTCCATTACATAATCACGGCGCTTCTGATATTCCTCGCGCATGACTACCGGGTCATCAGCCCCATTTCCGATCGCTTCCAACGCCGCAAATTGGCTGATTGAAGTAGCACAGGACACATTATATTGATGGACTTTCAAGATGTGCTTCATCAATAAAGCCGGTCCCAACAGGTAGCCGATCCGCCAGCCGGTCATGGCGTGGGATTTGGATACGCCGTTGACGACAATGACCTGATCCCGTATTTCCGGAAAAGAAGCAATCGATACATGCTCCTGCTCATAAACCAGCTCGCTATAAATCTCATCAGCAAGCACAATCATGTCCTTTCCAGCAACCAATGCTGCTATTTCTTTCAGCTCTGCTTCTGTCAACGTTACACCAGTAGGGTTGGAAGGGTAAGGGAGGATGATGCATTTTGTCCGGTCGGTCATCGCTTGCTCCAGCAAATCAGCCGTCATTTTAAAGCCATTATTAGTCGTATCGACATGCACAGGTGTGCCGCCCGCTAACCGGATCAACGGTTCATAGCCAGGGTAGACAGGCCCGGGAAGCAGTACTTCATCTCCTGGAGAAATCAGTGTCCGTAAAGTGATATCAATTCCCTGACTGGCACCCACGGTGACGATCACTTCATTATTAGGGTCGTATTGCAGGTTGTATTTTTTAGCTGCAGATGTGCTGATGGCTTCCCGAAGTTTTAAAATACCAGCATTGTGGGTATAGGTAGTATAATTTGAATCGATTGCTTGTTTGGCAGCCTGTTTTACATGCTCTGGGGTAGTAAAGTCAGGCTGGCCGATCGATAGGGAGATAACGTCCTCGTAGTCACTGACCATGTTGAAGAATTTACGGATTCCGGATATTTCGATATTTTTGACGTTGTTATTGACTAAATGTTCCATAAGGAGGCCTCCAATTATTAGAAAAATCAAAATGTTAACAAAATGTTCAAACAATTTAGATAAGTAAGTAGATAACTTTGATATAATAAAAACGTAAACTTCATGAAAGGAGCATACGACATGCGACCAAATTTACCTTCCTTTGACGAACTTGTCAACAAATACAAGGAAGAACTGCAAAACGATCCGCGTGCCATGCAGGAAATCGAGAAGAACTTGGAAGAGAAACAGTCCAAGAACAATAACTTGAATGTAAATTGATGATAACATAAAACCTGACAGCTGCCTGAGATTAGAGGCGGCTGTCTTTCATTTTGAGTCGATACATTTATCAACATCTCGAAAATTGTTATAATTTGCATATTAGATTAAGAAGAAGGTGTTGATATGGAACAAACAGGCCTTGTATTAGAAGGAGGCGGCATGAGGGGAACTTATACTGCCGGAGTACTGGATTATTTTCTTGATATGGATCTCCATTTTCCCTACGTTACAGGGGCTTCTGCGGGCGCGTCTAACGGCAGTTCTTATGTAGCCAGGCAGCGTGGCAGAAATTATCAGGTGCTTGTTGGGTATGGCGACCATCCTGAATATATTTCTTATAAACGAGCCTTTCGGCAAAAGGAATTATTCGGCATGGACTTCATTTTTGATAAATTACCGAACGAACTGGTGCCATTCGATTATGATGCCTTCGAGGCTCGGGATACCCACTTTTCTGTCGCTACAACGGATATGATGACCGGCGAGGCACACCATTATGATGATTTTCCGGACCGCAGCAGTTTACTGACAATCATGCGCGCTTCCTGCTCGCTTCCCTTGATATCTCCCATGATTTCTTATGATGGGAAAAACCTCATGGATGGCGGAATCGCCGATCCGGTTCCCATCGAACAATCGATCCGGCATGGCAACGAGAAACATGTCGTCATATTGACAAGAAACCAGGGATATATTAAAAAACGTATGAGGCTAGGGTGGTATTTACAGCGGAAATTCAAGCAGTATCCAAAGTTTGTGGAAAGCCTGTTGACCCGCCATGATAAATATAATCACTTGACAAAACGCCTCCACGAGCTTGAAAAAGAGGGGAAGGTCTTCATCATACGGCCAGAAGAGCAGCTTGCTATCGGCAGGATCGAGCGCAATAAACAGAAATTGCATAATGTCTACATGCAAGGTTATGAGGAAATGAAGAGACAGGAAAAAGCATTAGAAGACTTTTTGAAAGCCTAAAAAATCCACCCGGCGTAAATACGGGTGGATTTTTACTTGAGGATTTAAATTCTCTTGAACAGAATGTTATTTTCCAAATGAATGTGCTGGAACGTGTCCGCTTCGAGTTCTGCCAATCGTTTGTAAGTAATTTGATAGGAATTGCAGGCACCTTCAGGAAGTTCGAAACCGTTCGTCAAATTGTGTATTTCCTTAAGCAGATCGCCTGCCTGATCATGTTCTTCCTCAAGCCCGCCGTTAGCCTCATGGATTCGTTGACGTAATTCTTCACTAGGCTCTAGATCATATTGTTTTACGAGAGGGAAGACTTCCATTTCTTCTTTAATCAGATGAGATTCCAACTCCACTTTCAATTCATTATATAGACGGTGAAGCTCTTTTAAATGTGGGTGATTAGCGCCATGGACACGGTAAATTTTTGTTACGAATTGTCCCAATGCAGGCAATTCGTCATTTAAGAAAGCGTGATGGGTATAAACGATATGGTCAACAAGTTCTGTGTTGGAAACGGAATCCCAGGAAGGACTTTCATTTCCTTTTGTCTTCCAATCTGTGTATTCTTCATTCAATTGATGTAAAATCATGCCTTCATCGATTTTCTTCTCATCAAATACTTCTCCTAGTGGCCTGTCGCCGCCGCAACAAAAATCAATTCGGTTCTTTTTAAATAAGTCGCTCGCTTTCGGGTATATATTCACAATATCTGCAGGTGTATGTTCTCTAGTAAAAGTGGTCATTTCATCAACCTCCTTGTTTGGTTACCTTTATGATACAAGGTTTTCACTATGGAGATAATGATATAAATCACACCCTGCCTGTGATTTTTACACGTTTATGGCTTTTCGCTATGACAACAACTGCTGCAAGGATCGCTATCATGCCTGCCATCTGCCATAAATTGAACGACTCTTCGAAAATACTTATTCCAATAATAATTGCAACTACTGGTTCAATCGTACTCAATATCGATGCCTTCGATGCTTCCATTTCATATAAACCCAGCGTATAAGCGATATAGGCGACAGCTGTCGGCAATAGGCCAAGCCCGATACCAAGCAGCAGGGGTCCCGGTGTCAACAGCTGGCCAAGCTTTTGCTGGTAAGGAAAAAATGGAAGCAAGGCTGCTGTTGCAGTAAGGAACGTATAAAAGGTGATGGTCAGGCTGTCATATTTAAGAAAAGCGAACTTGCTGAAAATGCTGTAAAGCGCATAACCAAAACCAGAGCCGATCCCTAACAAAATCCCGATGGTAGACAGGCTGGCGTCTGGTGTTGGGAAAGCCCCGACGGCCAACGCAGCACCTACGAGTGTAAGCCCGAGCGCAAGCCCCTTTTTTCCATTGAATGGTTCATGGAATAAAATAATCGATAGAATCATGACAAAAGCAGGCCCGGTGTAAAGCATGGCTGTCGCAATTGGAATATTCGTCTCTGACATGCTGGCAAACAGACAATAATTAAAAAACACGATGCTGCCGATACCTGTACCTATAAAATATCGGATATCTTTCCAGCTTTTCAGTTTGAGGTTCTTCCTATGCCGCAACATCATATAGCCGAGCAGAAATACGGTTGCAAACAATACCCGGATGGTCACGATTTCCATCGGGGTGAAGCCTGCCTGTTCCAGCATTTTTACATATAATCCGATGGTTCCCCAAAGTGCAGCTCCTGTCAGAACTAATAAAATAGCTTTTTTCAATGGCAACTCCCCCTGATGAATCGAATTATATCAGAATTAAAAGGGGGGACGCTATTGCTACACGCAGTTCGTTCAGGTTTAACTTTGCCTTGCTTGGGCCAGACTGTGGATAAAAGCGGAGAGGGCGTGGTGGAATGAAAGAGTGGGTAGATTGGAACGTCATCAGCAAATGGCTGGAGTTTGATATCGGTACCTTTGCCATCCTTGGCATTGATCCTTCCTATGTACATTTTGCACTGGCATTTTTATTATTGGCTGCTGGTGTGTGGTTGTTTGAGCCAGTCATGTTATGGTTGATTAACGCGAATTGGAAACGGCTTTTGACCTTTCTTGTCATCAGTCTTGCAGTGACCAACCTATTAATCAGCATCCAGCTGTACCAGGTGGTGAAAATGAACGGAAGCATAGCTGAAGAGGCACTGGCTTATCAATTGCTTGCTGTAATCAGTTTCGGGGTCTGTTACACGTTGTATGCGTTGGTAAGACAAGTTTTCCGTTATTTCAGTAAAAATTCCAGACCAGCTGTGAAGCGGTGGTAAACCTTTAACCTGTTGCCAGAGGGCAGCAGGTTTTTTTATTGGTTAGGCAATTATAAAGTTTTCTTTTTGTAGATAACTTTCGGTAGTGGGTGTCATCCAGCTCCAGCGCTTTTGTTCTTTTTCCTGCGCTTTCTTACAATTTGAAGGTAATGCAAATCGTATTGTTTTCCTCTGCTGAACTGTGACGTATGTCATAGAGCGTGCGAATGTTTCTTTGCTAATATCAAGGAGAAAAGTGGGTTTTCTGCCATTGTTTTTACTGAACGTAAGTGATTGGACTTCATCCCCAATGTAAGTCTTGCTCTTGGGAACATTCGCCTGTTCACCCAAATTTGCAAACGCTTACTTTAAGAAAGACCAGTGGCGGGGAATCTATTTTTAAGGAAGGGGGGGATATTACATGCATATTGTTGTTTGTGTAAAACAGGTGCCTGACACAAAAGTAATTAAAATCAATCCCAAAACCAATACATTGGATCGAAGAGGAGTGCCATCGATCATGAACCCGTACGATGCTCATGCGGTTCAGGAAGCTGTAAATCTGAAACATCAGTATGGAGGAAAGGTTTCTGTATTGTCTATGGGGCCTCCGCAAGCAACTGCAGTTATTAAAAAAAGCATTGAAATTGGAGCAGACGAAGGATATTTGATATCTGACAGGGCATTTGCAGGGGCTGATACACTAGCTACAAGCTACGCTCTGACCAAAGCGCTGGAAAAAATCAGCAAAGCTTCCCCGATAGATATGGTTTTTTGCGGGAAACATGCTATAGACGGGGATACAGGTCAGGTAGGTCCCGGGATAGCAAAACGCCTGGATATACCACCAATCACGAATATTTCTGCCATCACTAAAGTCACCAAAGACTATGTAGAACTCCAACGTAAACTTCAAGACGGTTATGCTCATATCCGCAGCACGCTGCCGTGTTTAATTACCATTGAAAAAGAAATCAACGAAATCGAATATGCGCCATTCCCGAATATGTTGAAAGCAGTCGATTATCAGCCGGTAGTTTGGAGTGTCGATCATTTAGAGGACGTCGACCGCAAACAGCTCGGTTTGAAAGGCTCACCGACAGTTGTCGGGAAAATGTTTGCGCCTTCGAAACAAGAAGGCGGCCACCGCTTAGAAGGGACGCCTGAGGAACAAGTGGAACAGCTTTTGGAAGTTTTGAAAGAGAAGCAGTATTTGTTCCACGTCAATAAAGGTTAACTTTATTAATGGATTATTAGCGATACCAGGTTTTTAACATGGGAAGAAGGAGGTGCAGGGATGAGCGAAGAATATCGGGGAATATGGGTATTCGCTGAAGTGATCGATGGCTCGATCGCTGGCGTCTCACTTGAATTACTGGGAGCTGGCAGGAAGTTGGCGGATAAGCTTGACGTGCCGCTGGCAGGCGTATTATTAGGGGATAACATCACCCATTTATCCGAAGAGTTGATTCATTATGGAGCTGATGAAGTCTATCTGATAGATGACCCTGTTTTAAAAGATTATCGAACCGAGCCATTTTTAACTGGTATGGGAAAATTAGCACGGATGTATTTACCGGAAATCATTTTATATGGAGCTACTCCAAATGGAAAAGACATCGCTTCTGCTATTGCGACAGATTTAAAGACAGGGCTGACTGCCGATTGCACCATGTTGGATGTCGATATCGAAAAACGTTTGCTGGAGGCAAGCAGACCGGCTTTCGGGGGAAATATCATGGCAACCATCCTTTGTAAAAAGCATCGCCCGCAAATGGCGACAGTTCGTCCGAAAGTTATGAAGGCATTACATCCGGATCATACTCGAAAAGGCACCGTGTTTGAAGAGAAATTGCAAATGAAAGAAGAAGAAATCCGCACCAAAGTTTTGGAAATCATAAAAGGCCCAGGCAAATCCGTAGACCTTGAAGGCGCAGATGTCATCGTATGTGGAGGAAAAGGCATGGGGGATGAACAAGGATTCCAGCTGATCCATCAATTAGCAGATACGATAGGTGCCTCTGTTGGAGGTACACGGGATGCAGTTGAAGCCGGATGGCTCTCTCATGACCATCAGGTCGGTCAGACTGGAGAAACAGTGACACCGAAAATTTATTTTGCCATCGGCGTGTCTGGTGCCATTCAGCATACGGTTGGCATGAAAAACTCGGAGTTGATCATTGCCATCAATAAAGATCCAGATGCCCCCATTTTTGATATTGCAACCTACGGGATTGTTGGTGATGCCAGGGCAATTGTACCTGTGATGATCAAAGCCTTAGGTGAAATGCTGAGAGAAAATGAGGTGATTTCCCATGCCTGAAAAATTCGACGTTATTGTGGTCGGAGCAGGACCTGCAGGGACCAGCTGCGCTTATCAATGTGCTAAAAACGGGCTGAAGGTACTTCAGATTGAACGTGGTGAATATCCAGGAGCTAAAAATGTCATGGGCGGCGTGCTGTATAAGCAACAATTAGAAGAGATAATTCCAGAGTTTTGGAAAGAGGCACCGATCGAACGTCCGATAGTCGAACAGAGAATGTGGCTGCTGGATGAAGAATCGGCGATTACACTTGGTTATAAAGGGCGAGCATGGGCAAACGAAGCCAGCTATAATAATTTTACAATCTTACGAGCGAAGTTCGATCAATGGTTTGCCAGGAAAGCACAAGAACAAGGAGTCACGTTAATCAATGAAACGGTCGTGGAAGAATGTCTCGTCGAAGATGGAAAAGTGATCGGTGTACGCACGGACCGTCCTGATGGGGAGGTATTGGCTGATGTCGTCGTCTTAGCTGATGGAGTCAATTCCTTGCTCGCAAAACAACTTGGATTCCACCAGGACATCGAGCCTGCTCAGGTAGCACTTACGGTGATGGAAGTACTGAAACTGCCTGCAGAAATGATCAATGAAAGGTTCAACCTTGAAGATGGCCAGGGCTGTACGATTGAAATGTTCGGAGATTCTACCAAAGGACAATTAGGGACGGCCTTTCTATATACCAATAAAGACAGCCTGAATATCGGCGTAGGAGCGACTTTATCCAGTATAGTAAAGGAAAAGATGAAACCATATGAATTGCTGGAATATGTTAAAAACCATCCGATGGTAAAACCGCTGATCCATGGGGCTGAGGAAGCAGAGTATCTTGCTCACCTGATACCTGAAGGAGGTTACCACGCTATCCCTAAACTGGTCGGTGATGGTGTTATTGTTGCCGGAGATGCAGCTCAGCTGGTCAATGGAATCCACCGGGAAGGATCCAATATGGCCATGAAATCCGGATCCTATGCAGCAGAAACAATTCTGCTGGCTAAACAAGCGGGCCGATTTACAGAAGAAGTGCTGGATATCTATCGTGAAAAAGTCTACGAAAGTTTCATTGGCCAGGATTTGAAAAAGTATAAGGATGCAACGGAAACATTGGAAACCCATCCGCAGTATCTGAAGGAATATATCCCGTTGATGAACCAGGCCGCCCGTGCATTTTTTACAGTAGATGGAACCAGTAAGCGCGAAAAGCAGAAGGGAATCTTCAACATGTTCATGGAACGCGGTAAAATCCGCACCGTGCAGGACATGTACCGGGCATGGAAGGTGATGAAATAATGACGAAAGCTACGATTGAAGAAAAACAGTATCTCGTCAGATTCAAAGCAGATAAGGAATCCCACTTGAAAATAACCGATCAGTCTGTCTGCCTGGAGCACTGCCCTGATAAGCCTTGCACGTATTTTTGTCCGGGAGAAGTTTACAAATTCGAAGGAAACCGAATCCAGGTCGGCTATGAAGGATGCCATGAATGCGGCAGTTGCCGAATTGGATGCCCACAAAATAATATCGAATGGAAATACCCGAAAGGTGGCCATGGAGTCATCTTCCAGTTGGCATGAATTCCTGTGTTATCCCACGTGCTTTAAAGAAGGAACATTAGGTGGGATAACACTTTATTTAACGGTTTTGTTATCAGAAAATTAAGAAAAAATAACAAGAAATTATAAATAACCTGAAAGGCGGGAGCAGGATGATAAATTTTGTGGAGTACTATCCACGTCAACCAATCATTATCGGAAAAAAAGACTTACAGGTATTGCGGGAGCTGACAAGGAATCGAACAATGGATGATCACTGGCTCGTAGTTATGAAAGTCGTAGATTTAGAAGGGGGGCACTGGGTTTGGAAGGTATCGTTGCTGACTTCTAATCCGGAAGGTATCTACGATATTAATGCAAAAGCCTTGTTCGAAAAAAAATGTGCTACATTTCATGAAGGACTGGATATGATCAAGGATTGGGAAGTCAAGCTGTCAGAAGATCGCTGGTTTGAAGAGAAAACGCGTCACATAAACACGTCTGTCCTCTAAGACGTGTTTTTTATTATGACCCAGTTAAACGCTGTTGTTAATTTTACATAAGATGCTTGTTCAACAAAGGGCCAGTATTATGGAACACTCGATATCGAGATAATATGGGTTCGTCACTGAATCATGAGAAGGGAGGCTGAGAAACGGTTCGCTTTCCTGTGGGGGAGCTGGCAAGCCTCCTCAGACTTCGTCTTCCGGGGTCTTGCCTAGATCCTTCTCCCACGGGAGATTCCTGTGGGATTCAGTAGAGGGGTCCTTGAATTAAAAAAAGCCCTCCGTTAAGATGCATTTGTACAACCAAATACAAACATCAAAAGGAGGACTTCCCCTTGA